>JAFMQT010000143.1 GCA_017354515.1 Nocardia sp.
GGCCTGGACACCAGGAACCGGCACTGTCGCGGGTCAGCATGCGGTGAATCTCGAGGCCCACGGCCAGGCGATGGGCGGTCGCGCGGGGCAGTCCGGTACGGGTCACCAGCTCGTTGAGCCCGCAGGGCTGTTCGGCGACCGCGTACAGGACGGCCATGGCTTTGTCGAGCACCCCGATACCGCTATGCTGTCTCATAGAACGATATTAGCGTCTCGCATTATGGGATAGCAAAACAATTTGTGAGATCCCGGAACAGTCGCATAGCACAACTACGGCGGCGCAGCCGTCGCATCGACACGGAGGTGATCGGCATGGCCGCAGGGCCGCGCACACTGGCGGAGAAGGTGTGGGACCAGCATGTGGTCGCACGCGGTGAGGGACAGGGAGCTCATCGTGAACCGGATCTGATCTATATCGATCTGCACTTGGTGCACGAGGTGACCAGTCCGCAGGCCTTCGATGGGCTGCGGGCCGCCGGACGTCCGGTGCGGCGCCCGGATCTGACCATCGCGACCGAGGACCACAATGTGCCCACGGTCGACATCGATCAGCCGATCGCGGACCCGGTGTCGCGCACGCAGGTCGAGACGCTGCGCCGCAACTGTGAGGAGTTCGGGGTGCGGCTGTATCCGATGGGCGATATCGAGCAGGGCATCGTGCATGTGGTCGGCCCGCAGCTGGGCCTGACCCAGCCGGGTATGACCGTGGTGTGCGGTGATTCGCACACCTCCACACACGGCGCCTTCGGCGCCATCGCGATGGGGATCGGCACCAGCGAGGTCGAACATGTGCTGGCGACTCAGACCCTGTCGCTGCGCCCGTTCAAGACCATGGCGATCAATATCGACGGTGAGCTGCCGCCCGGGGTCACCAGTAAGGATGTGATCCTGGCGGTCATCGCCCAGATCGGCACCGGCGGTGGCCAGGGCTACGTGCTCGAGTATCGCGGCGAGGCCGTGCGCGCCATGTCGATGGAAGCCCGGATGACCATGTGCAACATGTCCATCGAGGCCGGTGCGCGCGCGGGCATGGTGGCCCCGGACGAGGTCACCTACGAGTTCCTGAAGGGCCGCGAACATGCCCCCACCGGTGCGGATTGGGATGCGGCCGTGGCGGCATGGGATGCCCTGACAACCGACGAGGGCGCGCGATTCGACGCCGAGGTCCACATCGATGCCTCGGCGCTGACCCCGTTCGTCACCTGGGGTACCAATCCCGGTCAGGGCGCGCCGCTGGGTTCGGCGGTGCCGGATCCGGCGGATTTCACCGACGAGAACGCCCGCGCCTCGGCGGAGAAGGCGCTGACCTACATGGATTTGACGCCGGGAACACCGCTGCGTGATGTCGGCGTGGATACGGTTTTCGTCGGTTCGTGCACCAACGGACGGATCGAGGATTTGCGGGCGGTGGCGCAGATACTGAAGGGCCGGAAGGTCGCCGACGGCGTCCGGATGCTGATTGTCCCCGGATCGATGCGGGTGCGGGCCCAGGCCGAATCCGAGGGGCTGGGGGAGGTTTTCACCGCCGCGGGCGCCGAATGGCGTCAGGCTGGGTGCTCGATGTGCCTGGGGATGAATCCCGATCAGCTTTCCCCCGGTCAGCGCTGCGCCTCGACCTCGAACCGGAACTTCGAGGGCCGGCAGGGCAAAGGCGGGCGCACCCATCTGGTTTCGCCGCTGGTGGCGGCCGCGACCGCCGTGCGCGGCCGGTTGTCGGCGCCGGCGGACCTGAACTGACCGCGCGAATTCACAGACTTACGAGGAGTAATCATGGAAGCCATCAAGGTGCACAAGGGGATCGGCGTGCCGCTGCGCCGGTCGAATGTCGATACCGACCAGATCATCCCGGCGGTCTATCTGAAGCGAGTTTCGCGAACGGGATTCGAGGACGGGCTGTTCGCGGCCTGGCGTTCGGACCCCGAGTTCATTCTGAACACCGCGCCGTTCGACCGCGGTTCGGTATTGGTCGCCGGTCCGGATTTCGGTACGGGATCGTCTCGAGAACACGCGGTTTGGGCGTTGATGGACTACGGCTTCCGGGTCGTCATCTCCTCCCGCTTCGCCGACATCTTCCGGGGTAATGCGGGTAAGGGCGGTCTGGTGGCCGCCCAGATGTCACAACACGATGTCGAATTGCTCTGGAAGTTGATCGAAGAACAGCCCGGCCTGGAATTGATCGTGGATCTCGAGGCGCGCACGGTGACCGCCGGAACGACCGTGTTGCCCTTCGATATTGACGACTACACCAGGTGGCGACTGCTGGAAGGGCTGGATGACATCGGCCTGACACTCCGCCGTGAAGAGGCCATCGAGCAGTTCGAAAAGGGAAGGCCGTCATGGAAACCGACAACCATTCCCGCGCCTAATTCACCGGTCTAAACGGTTGCTGCAGGTGTGCCACGCCACATGAAATTTGGCGTGGCACATAGACTCTTGCCCATTCAGGGTTTACCGTGGTACCTAGTCGGTCCGACGACGGGCCATTAGTCTGCGGAGGATTCAATGAACAAGGCGGAACTGATCGATGTTCTGACCGAGAAGTTGGGTACTGACAGGCGCACGGCCACTGCGGCAGTCGAGCACATTGTCGACACGATCGTGCGTGCGGTCAACAAGGGTCAGAGCGTAACCATCACCGGATTCGGTGTTTTCGAACAGCGCAAGCGGGCGGCTCGCGTGGCGCGCAATCCGCGCACCGGCGAGACCGTCAAGGTGAAGCCCACCTCGGTGCCGGCCTTCCGGCCGGGCGCCCAGTTCAAGGCGATCATCTCGGGTAAGCAGCGGATCGCCGCGGCCGGCCCGGCGGTGAAACGCGGTGTGGCAGCGCCGGTATCGGGTGCGGCCAAGAAGTCCGCCGCCAAGAAGACCACGGCGGCCAAGAAGGCGGCCGCGAAGAAGACGGCCGCGAAGAAAGCCGCCGCCAAGAAGACGACGGCCAAGAAGACCACAGCGGTCAAGAAGACGGCCGCGAAGAAAGCCGCCGCCAAGAAGACGACGGCCAAGAAGACCGCCGCCAAGAAGGCACCGGCGAAGAAGACGGCCGCCAAGCGGACCGCCGCTGCCCGGCGGAGGCGCTAGCCGAGGCCGACGGGCCGGTCGTACGATGACGCGGTCCGGTTCTTCGTCGCATGTGAGCCTGGGCGCCCGGTGATTTCGGATATCGGCAGAGGGCCGGAATCACCGGGCGCGCAGTGCGCGATCGAGGTGATCGGCGGCCACCAACCGCCCGTCGCTCACCGACAGAACCCACACCGTCCCCTTGCGATTGCGCGCCGGGGGCAGTGTCAGACCCGATTGCCTTGCCCACTGTTCGAGCAGGGGTGGGATCACCTTGCCCTGACTGCATACCAGCGGCACCGTATCGGGGAATATCAGTTCGCGAATCCGGGCCAGGGCCCGCTGTGGTTCTGCGGCATAACCGGATTCCGACAGCAGTGGCTCGGGGGCGATGTCCACCCCGAGTGAGCTTGCCAGCGGCTCGATCGTCTGCACACAGCGCAGCGGCGGCGCCGAATACAGCACCTGCGGGCCGAAGGCCAGCAGACTGGGTGTGAGCGTCTCGAGCTGAGCGAAGCCGGCCTTCTCCAGCGGCCGCTGATCGTCCGGCCCGGTGAAGCGGGCACGCTGCCCGGCCTTGGCATGACGAACCAGCAGCAGGGTTTCGGTATCGGGCGGCAGCCGCAGGAATTCTCCGACGATGCCGCGATCCATCGGATACGACAACTCCTCGAGTGCCCGGTCCGCCGGATACCAGCGCAATTGGTCGACCTCGTCGTTGGGCACGAATTCGCCGCCCAGAACGGTGGCGGTCCAATAGTCGACGCGCTTGATTCTGCGGTGTCCCGGAACCGGATACGTGACATGGCCGAGATAGCGGCTGAGGCGGGTCCTGAGCCCGGTTTCCTCGGCAACCTCGCGTACGGCTGCGACCATCGGAGTTTCCCCGGGATCCAATTTTCCCTTGGGCAGCGACCAGTCCTCGTACTTCGGCCGGTGTGCCAGCACGATTTCGATCGGCCCGCCGGGGCGGGTTCGTCGCCACACCACCGCACCGGCGGCATGGATGTTCGGCGGATGCGCGGCCGGGTCCGGGGGCGTGGCGAAACCGGACGTGGTGTCGGAGTGGGATGTCATATCGTCCCGCGGGGTGCGGCCGGAATCTGATGTCACAGAACGATTCACTGCTGATCGGGGCGGCGTAAGCGCATGAGAAATTCCTGATGGTCGCGTACCGGTTCGCCATTGAGGTCGTCGGGACTGGGTTTGGCTTCCCAGCTGTCGTCGGATTGCAGTACCCAGCAGCGGGTTCGAGGATCGAGCGCAGAATCGAAGACCGCCATGAGTTGATCGCGCAGTTTCGGATCGGTCACCTGCGCCAGCACTTCCACCCGCCGGTCCAGGTTCCGGTGCATCATATCGGCGCTGCCGATCCAGCATTCGTCCTGGGCCAGGAAGTGCACGATGCGTGAATGCTCGAGGTAGCGGCCCAGAATCGAGCGCACCTCGATGTTCTCGCTCATACCTTCGATGCCCGGGCGCAGCCCGCAGATGCCGCGCACGACGATCTGCACCGGAACCCCGGCCTGGGACGCGCGGTAGAGCGCGTCGATGATCTGCTCGTCGACGATCGCGTTGGCCTTCACGCGGATTCGCGCTCGCCGGCCCTGGGCGGCGAGTTCGATCTCGCGGTCGATCCGCGCGACGATGCCCGCGCGCACACCGGTCGGGGCGACCAGGAGATTGCGGTAGCTCGCCTTGCGCGAGTATCCGGTCAGCGAATTGAACAGATCGGTGAGGTCGGCGCCGATTTCCGGTGCGGCGGTGAGCAGTCCGACATCCTCGTACAGGCGCGCGGTCTTCGGGTTGTAGTTTCCGGTGCCGATATGGCAGTAGCGGCGGATGGTCGAACCCTCGCGCCGGACCACCAGGCAGGTCTTGCAGTGCGTCTTGAGCCCGATCAGGCCGTAGACCACGTGCACGCCCGCCTGCTCCAGCGCCCGTGCCCATTTGATGTTGGCCTGTTCATCGAACCGGGCCTTGATCTCCACCAGAGCCACCACCTGTTTCCCGGCTTCGGCGGCGTCGATCAGGGCGTTGATGATCGGTGAGTCACCCGAGGTGCGGTACAGGGTCTGTTTGATGGCCAGCACCTGGGGATCGGCGGCGGCCTGCTCGATGAAGCGCTGCACACTCGTGGAGAACGAGTCGTAGGGGTGGTGCACCAGCACATCGCTCTCGCGCAGGGCGGCGAAAACATTACGGGGCGTTTCCCTTTCCCCGAACGGCGGCGGTGTGGCCGGGACATAGGGCGCGTCCTTGAGGGCGGGGCGATCGACACCGTAGACCTGCCACAGCGCCGACAGATCGAGCAGTCCGGGAACCTGGATCACATCGCCGGGATCGACATCCAGTTCGCGCAACAGCAATTCGAGCATGTGCTCGGTCATATCGTCGGAAACTTCCAGGCGCACCGGGGAACCGAAGCGGCGGCGAGCCAATTCGCGCTCCAGGGCCTGCAGCAGATCCTCGTCGCGATCCTCGTCGACCTCGAAATCGGCGTTTCGCGTGATCCGGAACGAATGCTGTTCCACCACATCCATTCCCGGGAAGAGCTGACCGAGATGCGCGGCGATCAGATCCTCCATCGGGAGGAAGGCGGCCAGCGGCGGCAGGCCCGCGGAGTCGGTGCTGTCGTTGCCGTGCCGTCGCACCCGCACGAACCGATCCACATTGTCGGGCACCTTGACGCGGGCGAAATGCTCCCCGCCGGTTTCGCAATCCTTCACCGTGACAGCCAGATTCAGGCTCAGGCCGCTGATGTAGGGGAACGGGTGCGCGGGATCGACGGCCAGCGGGGTCAGCACCGGGAACACCTGATCCATGAAGTAGTGCGACAGCCGTATGCGTTCGTCCTCGACCAGATCACTCCAGCCGATGATCGAGATGCCCTCCGCGTCCAGTGCCGGCCGCACCTGGTCCAGGAAGACCCGGGCGTGCCGCTCCGCGAGTTCCTGGGTGCGCTCGTTGATGAGGGTGAGCTGTTCGGTGGGCGACAGTCCGTCGGCCGAACGCACCGACAGACCGGCCTCGGCGCGGCGTTTGAGCCCGGCTACCCGCACCATGTAGAACTCGTCGAGGTTGGTGGAGAAGATCGCGAGGAATTTCAGGCGTTCGAGCAGCGGTTCGGAGATGTCCTCGGCGAGGGCCAGGACCCGGGCGTTGAAATCGAGCCAGCTGAGTTCGCGATTGCGGTAGCGATCGGCGGGCAACGCGGCCGAGGCGGGAGTCGTGGGCGGTTTGGTCGCTGCCGGGGGCGCCGCGGGTAGCCGGGGCTGTTGCGGGGCGGTCTCCGTTTCGCTCACGCTCACGATCATTCCTTACGACGGGGGAGGCGTCGTTGCCGACACCCCCGGACTTTTCGGGCGCGTGGGTGGGTCATCGCGATCATCCGGCACACACGCGACGTGCTGGCACACCCCCGATGAACTGTGTATTCACATCGACGGTCCAGTCGATGCGGGCGAGTAGGTCGGCGCTGGCCGCACCGAGTCCGAGGGCGATCGCGCGGTCGAGATCGGCGGCGGTGTCGACATCCAGGCGCAACCCGGGCCAATTCCCGGCGATCGCGATCGCGCCCGACTCCCGGTGCAGGCGTGCCGAATCGGGGCCGAACCGGGTTGTAAGTTCGGTGTCGGCGCCGCGGATGAGCAGGGCGGCGGTACCGCGGCCGGTGTGGTCGACCACCAATGCGCGTCCGGCGGCCGGCGCCGCCGCGAGCATGGCCCGCACCTCCTGCGCGCGCACCGCGGGCAGATCGGCCTGCAGGAACAGCAGATCGACCGCCCCGAATCGTTCGCGGACCGCGCTCGCGGCGGCGGCCAGTGCCGTATTGAGCCCCGAGGCCCGCGCGTCGGCGGTGCCGGGGGACGCCGCGGGATCCGGATGGACCCGTGCGCCCAGGCCGCGCACCGTCTCGGCGACGACGCTGTCGGGGGTGACCACGGTGACCGACCCGAGTCCGGCGGCCAGGGCGGCCCGCACGGTGTCCGACAGCATGGCAAGGACCAGGCGGGCGCGCTGCGGGTCCGGGACCCGGTCGGCGAGACGGCTCTTGGCCCGGTCGAGGTTCTTGACCGCGATCACGGCGTGGACGGCATCCGGACGCATGTGTCCATCGTCCCACGCGCGCCCGAGTGCGGATCGGTGACCGTTGTCCTCGGCGGGGTCGCGGCGGACGCCACCCGGTCGATGGCATATTGAAACGATGACGAGGGCGGCTGTGATGGGTGCGGGGTCGTGGGGGACGGCGTTCGCGAAGGTACTGGGCGACGCGGGGACCGAGGTGACGATGTGGGCCCGCAGGCCCGAGATCGCCGAGACGCTGGCGACCGAACATCGCAATCCGACGTATCTCCCCGATGTGCCGTTGGCGGGGATCTCGGCCACCGCCGACTTCCGGGTGGCGCTCGAGGGCGCCGATGTCGTGGTGCTCGCGGTGCCTTCACAGACCCTGCGCGCCAATCTGGAGACCTGGAAACCGGCGATCGGGGCCGAATCGACACTGCTGAGCCTGGCCAAGGGCATCGAAACCGGAACCCTGATGCGGATGAGTGAGGTCGTGGCCGAAGTGACCGGCGCCGGAGCGGACCGGATCGCGGTGCTGTCGGGACCGAATCTGGCCCGCGAGATCGCCGCCGGACAGCCGGCGGCCTCGGTGGTGGCCTGCACCGATACCGCGCGGGCGGAAACACTGCAGCACGCCTGTGCGACCGGATATTTCCGTCCGTACAGCAATACCGATGTGGTCGGCTGCGAGATCGGCGGCGCCTGTAAGAACGTGATCGCACTGGCGTGCGGAATCGCCGCCGGAATGGGGCTGGGTGACAACTCGGCAGCGAGTTTGATCACGCGCGGGCTGGCCGAAATCATCCGGCTGGGTGTATCTCTGGGGGCCAATCCGGTGACATTGGCGGGTCTGGCCGGGATCGGCGATCTGGTGGCAACCTGCACCTCGCCGCTGTCGCGCAACCGATCCTTCGGACATGTCCTCGGTGCCGGCGGTTCCATGTCGGCGGCTCAGGAGGCGACCAACGGGCAGGTCGCCGAGGGCGTCAAATCGTGCACGTCGATCCGCGCGCTGGCCGGTGAGCACGGTGTCGAGATGCCACTGACCACCGCGGTCCATCGGGTATGTCATGAGGGACTTGCGGTTTCGGACGCGGTCGGGCAACTGTTGGGCAGGCGGATCAAGCCGGAATGAGTGAACCGGCCCCGTGCGGGGTACCGTTCGGCTATGACTAACCGGATCAGGGTCGCGGTGGTGTTCGGTGGCCGCAGTAACGAACACGCGGTCTCGTGTGTTTCGGCGGGCATGGTGCTGAGCAACCTGGATCCCGAACGTTACGAGGCGGTGCCGATCGGCATCACCCGCGAGGGCACCTGGGTGCTCAGCGATACCGACGCGCGGACTCTGACGATCCACGACCGGGCGCTGCCCACGGTCGACTCCGCGGGCACCCGGCTGCTGCTGGCCGCCGATCCGAGCCGGTCCGGTGCGCTGGTGGCGCTGGACGGTCCGCGGGATGTGCTCGGGGCCGTCGACGCGGTGTTCCCGGTGCTACACGGTCCCTGGGGTGAGGACGGAACCCTGCAGGGGCTGCTGGAGCTGGCCGGAATCCCGTATGTGGGTCCGGGGGTGCTGGCCAGCGCCACCGGGATGGACAAGGAGTTCACCAAGAAGCTGCTCGCCGCCGAGGGCCTGCCGGTCGGAACCCAGGTGGTGCTGCGCCCCGGGACCGGGACCGTCGGTGAGCGGGACCGGCGACGGCTCGGGTTGCCGGTGTTCGTCAAACCCGCGCGCGGGGGATCCTCGATCGGAATCACCAAGGTCGCCGACTGGTCCGATCTCGACGCCGCCATCGCCGAGGCCCGGCGCCATGACCCGAAGGTGATCGTGGAGGCCGCGATCACCGGTCGCGAGGTCGAATGCGGTGTCCTGGAATTCCCGGACGGCCGCGTGCAGGCCAGCGCGATCGCCGAGATCCGCATGCCCGACCACGACGGGGCACCCGCCGCGGACGGGGCCGCACCGGCCTTCTACGACTTCGACACCAAATACCTCGATGACGTCTGCGAATTCGATATTCCGGCCAAACTCGACGACGATATCGCCGACGAGGTCCGGGAGTTGTCGGTGCGGGCGTTCCGTGCGCTGGACTGCCAGGGCCTGGCCCGGGTGGACTTCTTCGTCACCGAATCCGGACCGGTCATCAACGAGGTCAACACCATGCCCGGGTTCACCTCGATCTCGATGTTCCCGCGGATGTGGGACGCCTACGGAATCGACAATCGCACCCTGGTGTCGACCCTGCTGGAAACGGCCCTCGAGCGGGGCAC
>JAFMQT010000470.1 GCA_017354515.1 Nocardia sp.
CCGGCGCGGCTCCGGACTCTGTACCCGAGCGCCTTACTTCAGCGCCAGCATCGTCCCGCTGGGCTGATCGATCGGCCCGTAGACGGTGAACACGACCCGGCCGTCGGGGTACTGCGACGACAGCGCCGCGGCCGAATCGAGGGACTCACCGAAAGAGGCGGCCGACGCGTTCGGCAGGCCAGTTATCGACTGGCCGACGTGGGTCTGGTGGACCCACTGGGTGTCACCGGGGTTCAGGTCCACCTGCAGACCTCCCGGCAGCGGCGTCACCGCGACCGCGGACGCCTCACCAGCGCCCATCACCGCCACACCCGAAGCGGCTCCGGCGAACAATGCACCGGCCGCCAACTTGCGAAGTACTCGCATATAGACAGAACCTGCTTTCCATCACTTGTAGCAACCCGTTCACTACCGATCAGTAGTGACAACGACCAACGGCGAACACTTTATGACGTCGGTCACGGTCTTGCTACCCCTACCCGGTACATCGCCGAAAATACGCCGGGCGTGACCGATTTCTGCGTGTTTGCCAGCGGCGGGAAAAAGTCCGCGGCAACGAACCGGCACCTGCGCGGCCGCCGATACGGCCGGTGCCAGCGACTTCGGGTATCGGAAATGAACCCTCGCCGGATGATCGTGCCATCACGACAAATAGCGGGTGCGGACACCGATTCCCGCCCGCGCGAGGGATTCCCATGATCACATCAACTCATTCCGAGTGGAAATAACCGGAAATTCAGAGCCAAGGGATATGACTATCGTCACCGGTTTGGATGATCCAGCAGAAGGGAACAGATCGCCCGGTCGGATTCTCCGGCGAAGACGCACCCGACCGTGCGCGCTGTTACCGTTGCCGGACGTTTCATCGAATCAAGGAGTTACACACCGCATGTCGTCCATTCTCTACGACTACCTGCTGCCCGTGCTGGGACCCGACACGGCCTCGTACTGGGCCCACATCTTCGTGATCAACCCGGCGGGCTGACAGCGTGCGGCCGCATCGGCTTCTCGCGTGCGGCCGCACCGGCGGATCGATAACCCCCGAGGGGGACGAGTCGGTCTGTAAGCCGGATCCTGTACCCGATTCGCACCGGGTGGCGACCATCCATCTGGGCGCACCGTCGCCGGGCACCTCGAGCGGTCAACCCGCAAGCTCGGGCGAGCAGCCCTCGAACACCTGCGCAGCCGCACTCACCGAATGCGGCCTTCGACCTTGCTCCGGGCGGGGTTTACCTAGCCGCCCCGGTCACCCGGGGCGCTGGTGCGCTCTTACCGCACCGTTTCACCCTTACCGGCTGCCCCCGAAGGGGCGCCGGCGGTCTGTTCTCTGTGGCACTGTCCCGCGGGTCACCCCGGGTTGCCGTTGACAACCGCCCTGCTCTGTGGAGTCCGGACTTTCCTCGGCGGCGGGCGGCGGCACACCGGTGCCCGTTCCCATCGCCGCGGTCGCCCGACCGACTCGTCGGCCCCATTGTGCCGTGCGGACACCGCCGCGCGCACCCCGCCCCGACTGTCGCGAGTCCACCGGCGGGGTGCGGTGGCACGTGCACGGGGTACTTTGTTGGCGCGCGGGTTCGACCGGCACATACTCTGAACCCTGACGGCAGACATCGGCCGCCGGTCGTGCGTCGGCACAGGAGGGCAGATCAGATGGGGTTCGGCGACTTCCAGAACGAGATCTACTTTCAGGGGCTGCAGGGCGTGGTGCCCGCGCTCCCGGTGGATTTCGCCGGACTGCGCGAGCGCGCACAGGCCACGATGCCACCCTCGATCTGGTCGTATGTGGCCGGCGGGGCGGGCGATGAGCGAACCCAGCGGGCCAATGTCAGCGCCTTCGACCAGTGGGGGCTCATCCCGCGCATGTTCGTCGGCGCCACCGAACGCGACCTGTCGGTCGACCTCTTCGGAATATCCCTTCCCACACCGCTTTTCATGGCACCGGTGGGGGTGATCGGACTGTGCGCGCAGGACGGGCACGGCGATCTGGCCACCGCCCGCGCCGCCGCCCGCACCGGGGTTCCGATGGTCGCCTCGACCCTGACCGTGGATCCACTCGAGCAGGTAGCGGCCGAATTCGGTGACACCCCAGGGTTTTTCCAGCTCTACACCCCCACCGACCGGGAGTTGGCGGCCAGTCTGGTCCAGCGCGCGCAGCGGGCCGGATACCGCGGCATCGTGGTCACATTGGACACCTGGATCACCGGATGGCGGCCGCGGGATCTGGCCACCGGCAACTTCCCGCAACTACGCGGGCACTGCCTGGCGAACTATTTCACCGATCCGGTGTTCCGGGCCGGACTGTCCCGCTCCCCCGAGGACGATCCGATGGGCGCGGTGCTGCGCTGGGTGCAGCTGTTCGGCAATCCGCTGCGCTGGGAAGACCTGGACTGGTTGCGATCGCTGACCACGCTGCCGCTACTGGTGAAGGGCATCTGCCACCCCGACGACGTCCGCCGGGCGCGCGATGGCGGTGTGGACGGCATCTACTGCTCCAATCACGGTGGCCGCCAAGCCAATGGCGGACTGCCCGCGCTGGACATGCTGCCGGAGGTGGTGGCCGCCGCCGAGGGGTTGCCGGTCCTGTTCGACTCCGGAGTCCGCAGCGGCGCCGATGTGGTCAAGGCGCTGGCCCTGGGGGCGACCGCGGTCGGAGTGGGCCGCCCGTACGCCTACGGTCTCGCACTGGGTGGCGCCGACGGGATCGTGCACGTACTGCGCACCCTGCTGGCGGAGACGGACCTGATCATGGCGGTCGACGGCTATCCGGCGCTCGGGGATCTGGGCCCCGAAAGCCTGCGCCGGGTGCATTCCTGACCGGGCGAGACAGGCCCCTGACCGGGGAGCCACGGCTGCGCGGCCATTCACCACCCAGTACGGTTATCGCCCATGGAGCGTGTCGAGGTCGAGTTCGATTCGGGTGGCGAACGGTGTGCTGCGTGGCTCTATCTTCCGGCCGGCCCACCGAAACCGCGGCCCATCGTGATCATGGGTCATGGGCTGGGCGCCAACCGGGAGATGGGCCTGGACCGCTACGCGCGCAGATTCGCCACGGCCGGAATGGGGGTGCTGGTCTTCGACTACCGGCATTTCGGGGCCAGCGGCGGCACCCCCCGGCAGCTGGTCAGCATCTCGCGCCAGCGTGCCGACTGGCGGGCCGCGATCACCTACGCACGAACCCTGCGGGGTTTCGACGCGACCCGAATCGCCCTGTGGGGCAGCTCGTTCGGCGGTGGGCACGTGCTCTCGATCGCGCCGGAGGACGACTATCTGGCCGCGGTGGTGGCCCAGTGCCCGTTCACCAGCGGCTGGTCCGCGGCGATGGCGAAGGGGCCGATCAGCCTGACCAAAACCGGCACCGTGGCACTGACCGACGCGATGTTCGGGCCGATCTTCCGCAAACCGATCGGGGTGCGGCTGGCCGGGCGCAAGGGTTCCGCGGCCCTGATGAGCGCGCGCGATGTTCCCGAGGGGTTCGGGCGGCTGGCCGAGGAGAGCGAACGGTATCAGCCGAAAGTAGCTGCCCGCGTCGGTCTTTCGACACTGTTCGACGCCCCGCACCGGCGCACCAAGGCGATCAAGGTACCGGTGCTGTATCAGGTATGCGACGAGGACTCGATCGCACCGGTGGGCCCGACCCTCAAGGCGGCCGAGCGCACCAAGCACAGCGTCCTCAAGCGCTACCCGATCGGGCATTTCGACATCTACTTCGACGACTGGTTCGAGAAGGCCGTCTACGACCA
>JAFMQT010000471.1 GCA_017354515.1 Nocardia sp.
TCCATTGTCCAGTATTCGATGATCAATGCGGCATCCGAGGGCTCGAACCGGGCACCCGGCCGCTGAAATTACCGGGTCAGGCCGCCAGTCGTCGTTCGTCGGGCAGGTGCGGTTCGCGCCGCGGGCGCAGCGGCCGGCCGAGCAGGATCCGGGCCGCGGTATCGGCCATCGAGAGCAGTCCGCGCCAGTGCCCCGGATTCGCGGCGACGGACCAGATCGTCCGGGTTCCGGTCGCGGTGAACGGAACTCCCGCGATCCGATCGGTCAGCCAATCCAGCATCAGGGGAGTGGCCAGCGGGAACAGGGTGGCATGTTCGCTGAGCCGGTCGCGGATGTAGTCGATGCCGGCGCCACCGGCGCGGTAGCGCTCGACCTGCCCGTCCACGCATGAGACGTCGATGATCTGGTCGTGCACCGGTTGCACCACCAGTACCGGACAGCGCGGGACGTTGCCGCCCAGGCGCATATCGTCGAGCATCGCGGTCATATCGGGGGTGCTGAGCACCTCCTCGAGCGGCCGGTCCAGATGTGCGCTGACATCGCGGCCGGACAGGCGCATCAGCGCGGTCAGCGGGGGTAATGAGGCCGCCAGCCGCAGCAGGCGTTCGCCCTTGGCGTCGATGCGGTGGTCGAGAACCGCGCCCAGTGCCGGATAGATCTCGCGCAGTGCCGCGATCACGATGGCCGGGAAGCCCGCGAAGCGCCCGCCGTTCAGCCGCAGGAAGATCTCACCCGGATCGCCCACCGGCGCGCCCAGCGCCGCACCGGTGATCCGCAGTTCGGGGGCGTACGACGGCGCCATCTCGACCAGCCAGGAGCCGGCCATACCGCCACCGGAATATCCCCATACCGCCACCGGCGTCTCGGCGTGCAGACCCAGTGGGGCGAACCGCAGCGCGGCGCGAATGCCGTCCAGCGAGCGGTAACCGGGTTCGCGAGGTGCGCCGAACCGGCCGTGCGCGCCCTCGTGGTCCGCGATGGTCACCGCCCAGCCGCAGCGCAGGGCGTTGGCCACCAGGAACCACTCCCACTGGGTGATGGAGCCGGGGACGCGGGCACCGCGGCGCAGCGCGAACGAGGGAGCGCACCGGTCGGTCGCGGCATCGATCGCCGATTCGAAGGCCAGCAGCGGCCGGGGCCGGTTCGGATCGGCGCCGGTCGGCAGCAGCACGGTGGTTACGGCGGCTTCGGGCCGGCCGTGCAGATCGTTGGACCGGTACAGCAGCTGCCAGGCCGAGACGCGCTGCGGGATCAGGCCGAACAGCGCGATGTGCACGCGGCGGCTGCGCAGGATCTTTCCGGGAGCCTGGGCGGCCAGATCCGAGGGCGGACGATAGAAGGGGTCCCGCGACGGCGGCAGTGGGTGTCGGTCGTCGACTCCGGCAGTCATCGAGAACTCCTTGCGGTACGGGAAGCCGGGTGTGCGGGCAGCCCCGTTCCGGGATCCGCATCGCCGCGACCGAATCCAGCGTATGCGATCGATTTCGCCCTGCCCCGTCGGTACATCGAATTATGGTGTCCCGCAACCGGAACCATCGAGGTCGGGGCCGGTAACGGGTGGTCTGGGTGATATTCGTCGCTCACCCGGCGTGTCGGCGCCGCGATTTCCGGCTGGTGCCGACGATTCGCGCGGGTTCTGACAAAATCGGCGCCGAAGGGGGTGAGACCTGTGACGAGAACCACCGCAACCAGCTATTCGCCCGGGTTCGCGAGCGAAGTGGGCGGGTCCGCGCCCGGACTCGACCAGCTCATCGCGACATTGCGGGGCGGTGCCGGATCGGACCCGGCCGCCGCCGGTCAGGTGGCGGTGGCCGCGACCCGGCTGCGGCGGCCACTGCGCATCCAGGTGACCGGTCGCGCCGGAACCGGTAAGTCCACGCTGATCCGGGCGCTGGCATTGATATCGGCCGAGGAGACCGAGCCGGTGGACCAACCGGGTATGACCGATCCGGTATTGGACGGCGATCTGGTCATCTACCTGCTCTCCGGCGCGCCCCAGGCGGCCGACCGGCGGATCCTGGACGCCCTGTCCCGGGAGCGTGCCCTGGTCGTGCTGAACAAGGCCGATGCGATCGGTGCTCGCTGGGCCGATGCCGTGGTCGCCGCCGAGAGCGCCGCCCACGCACTCGACAAGCCGGTCCGGCCGGTGATCGCCGACCTCGCGGTGCGCACCCGCACCGACACACCGGTCGAGCGGGACATGCGCACCCTGCGCCGGCATGCCGCCGGTGGCGGGCCGGATCTGGCGCTGTCGCCGGAGCTGTTCCTCGATCACGGCGCGGGAGCCGATATCGACGATCGCCGCCAGGTTCTCGATCGGTGGAGTCTGTACGGAGTCGGCTGTGCCCTGACCGCCCTGCGGCATGAACCGACCCTCGATCCGCCGCGACTGTTGCAACTGCTGCACGCGGTGACCGGGGTCGACGCGGTGCACCGCGAGCTGCAGGCGCGCTGCGCACAGCTGACCGCCGTCCGCGGCAGTGAGCTGATCGACGAGCTCGAACGCATCGCCGCCCGCGCGGTACCACTCGGTGGTGGCCGGGCGCGCGATCTGATCGAGGACTATCTGTGCGGTGATGAGGCGAATCGGATCGCGTTGAGTTCCGGACTGGCCCATCCCGCCGTCCGGCATCTGGCCGCCGGATATCCCACGGTCCTCCCGGCCGACGCCGATACGGCGCTCGCGCGCGCCGAGCGCTGGCGCGCGGTGCTCTCCGGCGAAATGCCGCCCGCCGCTCGCCGCGCGGCGCTGCGCGTGCACAACGGATATGTGCGGATCTGGGATCGGATGAGCAGTGCCGGCTTCTGAGGCACCGGACGGCGATCCCGCACTGAGTCCCGAGGTCCGCACGGTCGTCGACCGCTGGAATCCCCAGGGCGGCACACTCCTGCGGACCGCCCCGCAGGCCGCAGACGCACCCGAGCCGCGCGGTGTCGCCGATGCCGGTCCGGTCACGCTGATCGCCCCGGACGATCCGACCACCGCCCTGTTGCGCACCGAATTGGCCCGGTTCGAACCTCGGGTCGTCCTGACCGATCCGATCGGCGATCCGGCGACTCTGCTCGACACCCCGGCCCCGCTTCCGGAGGTGGCGCTGGTGCTGCTGGATCCGGGTTCCGCGGTCGGTGCGGCGCTGGTCGGCCCGTTGACCCGGCTGCGGCTCGGCGGTACCCGGCTGTTGTTCGCGCTGAACGGGGTGCACGCGCATCCGGATTGGCGCTCGGTCCTGCACCGCGACAGCCTCATGCTCGGTCAGGCCCTGGGGGCCGAACCGGAGGTGGTGGCGGTTTCGGCCCGGTTGGCGGTGGCGGCGCGCGCCAAATCCGATGCGGCGCTGACGGATCGGTCCGGTCTGCCCGCCTTGCACGTCGCGCTGGTGGCCGCGACCGAACCGGTCACCGAGGGGGATCGGTCCGCCGGACTCACCGAGCGGGTGCTCATCGACACCCGTTCCCGGGTGGTGAACCAGATCGAATCGCTGCGCTCGGGGACCGCGGTCGCCCGATTGCGCTCCGAGCGCACCGCGGCGCTGGCCGGGCGGGACGGCGGCCGGGCACAGGCCCTGGCGACGCTGCGCAATCGCATTCAGCTGGCCCGGGTGGATCTGCTGCACGAGGTCGGCGTGCGGGTCCGGACGCTGAACACCGCGGCCCGCGCCGATCTCGATCGCCTGACTCGCCGCACCGCACGCGACTATCCCGAACATCTGCAGATCTCGGTCGATCGGACCACCGCG
>JAFMQT010000144.1 GCA_017354515.1 Nocardia sp.
CAATCCGGCGGAGCTGACCGATCCGGCGGTGCGCCGCGCGGTCATCACCGCCCGCGATATCCCGGCCGGTCTCGGCGATATGGACTCCTCGCTGTATCTGCTGTTCAAGGCCATCCGCCGGCAGTCCACGGTCGCGCTGTCGGGTGAGTCCGCCGACGAGGTCTTCGGCGGCTACCGCTGGTTCCACGACGATGTCGCGACCAAGGCCGAAACCTTCCCGTGGCTGGCCTTCGGGAACTCGATGCGCGACAGCGCGCGCTGGCAGATCCTCGAGCCCGGTCTGCGTGAGCGGCTCGGCCTCGAACAGTATGTCGCCGACCAGTATTCGGCCGCCCTGAAGGAAATCGAGTACCTACCGGGTGAATCCGAGGCCGAGCGCAATATGCGGCGGGTGTGCCATCTGCACCTGACCCGCTTCGTGCGGATGTTGCTGGACCGCAAGGACCGCGCGTCGATGGCGGTGGGCCTCGAGGTCCGCGTGCCGTTCTGTGACCACCGGCTGGTGGAGTACGTCTACAACACCCCGTGGTCGCTGAAGTCCTTCGACGGCCGGGAGAAGAGCCTGCTGCGGCACGCCACCAAACATGTGCTGCCGCGGTCGGTTGTGGAGCGGGTCAAGAGCCCGTATCCCTCGACCCAGGACCCGGGTTACGCTGCCGCCCTGCAGCAGCAGGCGAAACAGATTCTCGCCGAGGGTGATTCGGAGCTGTTCGGGCTGATCGACCGCGACTGGTTGCAGCGGGCGGTGAGCCAGGACTCCACGCGGATGGAGCCCGATGTCCGGATGGGGCTGGACCGGGTCATCGATCTGCACACCTGGCTGGAGCTGTACTCGCCCGACCTGCAACTGGGCTGACGGCACCGGAGCGTGGGCCGGCATCGAACGTGTTCGGTGCCGGCCACGGCTGTGTCGGGTCTGATTCGATTACCGCATATCGGCTGGTCGGGGAGTTCTTCGGAGATCGTCCGAGGAATCCGTGAACGATATTTACTAATAGGTGTTCACAAATGGGATGTGGTGTGGTTCACTCGGTGGAACGTGTTCCAAAGGAGGTTCCGTGTCCGCTCCGTCCCTGCCGTCTCTGAGCCACGATTTCGACTTCACCGACCCCACTCTGCTGTCCGAACGCCTGCCGGTCGCCGAATGGGCCGAGCTGCGTCGCACCGCCCCCGTCTGGTGGGTCGATCAGCCCAAGGGCGTGACCGGCTTCGACGACGGTGGCTACTGGGTGATCAGCAAACTCGACGATCTCAAGGAGGTCTCCAAGAACTCCGAGGTCTTCTCCACCTTCGAAAACACCGCGGTGATCCGTTTCAACGGTGACATCACCCGCGAGGAGATCGATATCCAGCGCGCCATGCTGGTCAACACCGATCCGCCGGCCCACGACAAACTGCGCCGCATCATCTCCCGCGGTTTCACCCCGCGCGCGGTGGAGAGTTTGCGAAACGCCTTGCGCGAACGCGCCGAGCGCATCGTGCACGAGGCCAAGAAGACCGGCGGCGGCGACTTCGTCCAGCAGGTGGCCTGCGAGCTGCCGCTGCAGGCGATCGCCGAACTGATCGGCGTACCGCAGGCCGATCGCGGGCAGCTGTTCGAATGGTCGAACCAGATGATGGGCTACGACGACCCCGAATACGCCGACAGCTACAAGATGGCCAACGCCCAGGTGATGGGCTACGCCTGGAATCTGGCCGAAACCAAGCGCGCCGACCCGGCCGACGATATCGCCAGCCGGCTGCTGTCGGCCGATATCGACGGGGAGGCGCTGGGCTCGGAGGAATTCGCCTGGTTCGTGATCCTGCTCTCGGTGGCCGGTAACGAGACCACCCGCAATGCCACCACCCACGGTATGAAGGCCTTCGTCGACAACCCGGAGCAGTGGGAGCTGTACAAGGCCACGCGCCCGCGCACCGCGCCCGACGAGATCGTGCGCTGGGCCACACCGGTCATCGCCTTCCAGCGAACCGCGCTGGCGGACACCGAGATCGGCGGCCAAGCCATCAAGAAGGGGCAGCGGGTCGGATTGTTCTACTCCTCGGCCAACTTCGACGAGGAACGCTTCGACAAGCCGTTCGAATTCGACATCACCCGCGACCCGAATCCGCATGTCGGGTTCGGTGGTACCGGCATCCACTACTGTGTCGGCGCCAACCTGGCCCGCCTGCAGCTGGACCTGATTTTCAACGCGATCGCCGATGTCATGCCCGATCTTCGAGAAGTGTCGGCGCCGGTGCGGCTACGCTCGGGGTGGTTGAACGGAATCAAGAGCTGGCAGGTCGCCTACGAGTGATCGGGGCCGGGCCCGCGGGTCCGGCGGCCCGGGTCACCGGCGATCAGGAGAAGAATATGCGTATGCGGCCCCGATGTCCGAGTGGCGTCGGGGCCGCACACGCGGTGAGGTACGAGGGATGACCACCCCGCGACGCGGCCGTATGCCCGCGGTGAGTGACACCGATATCCGCCGGGTGGCGCGCCGATTACTGGTGGCGCAGGGGCCTGAGGCGGTGACGCTGCGCGCCATCGCGCGCGAACTCGGCATCACCGCACCCGCTCTGTATCGCTACTACGGCTCGCACGACGATCTCGTCGACGCGCTGCGCAGCGATATCTGCCTGGACCTGGCCCGCGAACTCGCCGAACAGGTTTCCGAGCTGCCCGAGGACGGAATCGTGCAGCTTTTCGCGATCTGCCGGGGCTTCCGGCACTGGGCGCTGGCCCACGCGTACGAATTCACGCTGGTATTCGCCTCCCCGACCGGCGACAGTGCCAGCGCCATGCGCAAATTCGACGAACCGTTCGGCCGGATCTTCCTGGAGGCGGCGGGACGACTGCTGACCACCTACGACATCGTCACCCCGCCCACCGACGTCATCCCGCACGCCCTGCACGAGGATCTGGTCAAGTTCCAGACCGAACTGCTCAGCGTCATCGCCGAATCCGGACAGCGGTTCCCCGCCGAGAAGCTGGATCTGGGCGTGACCTATCTGATGACCCAGTTCTGGGCCCGGCTCTACGGGCACGTCACCCTCGAGGTGTTCGGCAACTACCCGATGCCGGTCAGCGATCCCGACGCGCTGTTCGATGCCACGCTGGCCGATCTCGCGCGCTCAATCGGTTTCGCCACATAGCGACCGGCCACCCGCTCGCGTCAGAGTTTCTCGGGGCGAACCCCGGTGACCCGCAGCAGAATTCGCGGCTGCCGCAGCCAGCGGGCGATCCATTCGCCGAGCGTGATGCCACCGCCCAGGGCGCAGCCGATCATCAGGGCGGCCAGCATCTGATTGAGTCCGAACAGCATATTGTTGTTCAGCAGCGCGTCCAGTCCGCGGTAGACCGAAAGACCCGGCAGCATCGGGGTGATCCCGGCGACCGCGATGACCAGTGGGGGAGTCAGTGCCCGGCGGGCGAGCAGCCCACCGGCGAGACCGACCGCGGTCGCGGCGACCGCGGCCGCCAGCACCGGGCCGAATCCGGAGTGCTGGACGAGCAGGAAGCAGGCCGTGATCGCGGCCCCGCTGATCGCGGCCGCCAGCAGGGCGCGGCGCTCGGCATAGCAGGCCAGTGCGAAGGCCATCGACGCGAGCGCACCGGCGACCAGCTTCAGCGGCAACGTGGTGATATCGGTCGAGGCGGAGATATTGATGGCGGGCATGGCCGCGCCGAGTGCTTGTGCCCCGCGCAGCGCGATCGCCACGCCGGCGATGATCGCGCCCGTCATGACCACGACCTCGAGCATGCGGGCGCCGGCGGTGATCGGCGCGCCGGTGATCGCGTCCTCGACCGCGCCGACCAGCTGAATTCCACTGAGCAGCACGGTGATTCCGGCGGCGACGATCAGTGTGGGATTGGTCTCGATGCCGTGCGCGAAGGTTTGCATCAGAATCGCCGGCACCGTCGCGATCAGCCCGCCGACCATGTTCTGAAAGAAGAACGGCAGTCCCCGGCGGTTGAGCAGGCGATTGCAGCGGTCGATCAGCAGGGTGGTGGCGAAACTGATCACCGCCACCAGGGCGCCGCCGCCGAGCAGCAGTGAGATCGCCGCGGCCAGCAACGACCAGCCGAAGGTCGCGATCCAGCGGTGATAGGGGTGCGGAGCGCTGGTGATCGCGTCCAGATCGGCGTGTGCCTGCCTCGGCGGCGGCACCTCCCGGCGGATCCGGCGGGTGAGCCGGTCGACCTGCGATAGTCGAGTGAAATCGAGTGAGCGATACCGGACCACCCGCATGGTGCTGGCCGGGGGAAGGGACGGCCCGCGATCGGCCGAGATGCGGATCGAATCGTAGGTGACATCGATATCGCACTGGGTGAGACCGTAGGTGGAGGCGATGAACTGGATCTGGGTGGTGGTGTCGGTTACCGCCGTGCCCGCGGCCAGGACCACCTGACCGACCCGCTGGGCCAGATCCAGCACCTCGGTGACTGCGGCATCGTCGGTGAGATCGATCGGCTGCAGCGGGGAGGGCGCCTGCACCACCGCGTCGACGGTCGCGCGGCGCCTCGCCACGATTTTGTCGGTGAGTCTCATCAGCTTGGCACTCCACCGGGCAGCGGGTCCCGGTACCGACTCCGTTCCGGGCTGAACCAGTTCGGTCTCCAGTTCATCGGTCACACCGCCCACGGTAGTGGCTCGACAACCCTGATCCGACAGGAGCTATTACAGTTCTGGTCATGGGCACCGAGACCTCGACAGCTGATCATCTGCGGGCGGCGCTGGATGGCCCGTGGCGCGAAATCCGCGAACGAGCGCGGCGGGAATTGGACGACGAACGACTGTTCGGCGATCCGTTCCTCGACTACAAACAGGCCCGTGCGCGGGTCCTCGACCAGATGCGACTGGTCGCCGAGATGGGTTATGCGGAAAAGGGTTTCAGTGTCGCGCACGGCGGCACCGCCGATCCGGGCGGCGCGGTCACCGGGCTCGAGATGCTGGCCTACACCGATCTGTCGCTCTGGGTGAAGTCCGGCGTGCAGTGGGGGCTGTTCGGCGGCGCGGTGGAGAACCTGGGCACCGATCGGCACGCCGATGTGGTCAAGCGACTGCTGTCGCTGGATCTACTCGGCTGCTTCGCCATGACCGAATCCGGGCACGGCTCCGATGTGGCGAATCTGGAGACCACCGCCACCTTCGATCCGGCCACCGCCGAATTCGTGGTGCACAGTCCCACCGACTCCTCACGGAAGGACTACATCGGCGGCGCCGCCGAACACGCGCGCATGGCGGCGGTCTTCGCGCAGTTGATCACCGGCGGCGAGAGTCGAGGCGTGCACTGCTTTCTCGTCCCCATCCGGGATGAGGAGGGTAACGACCTACCCGGCGTGAGCACCTCCGACTGCGGCCTCAAGGGCGGTCTGCCCGGGGTGGACAACGGTCGCATCCGATTCGATCAGGTGCGCATCCCGCGCGAGAATCTGCTCAACCGCTACGGCGATGTCGACGCCGACGGAACCTATACCTCGTCGATCGAGAACCCCAGCCGGCGCTTCTTCACCACGCTGGGAACCCTGGTCCGGGGACGGATCAGTGTGGGCGGCGCCGCGGCCGCCGGGGCGCGCGTGGCGTTGAGCATCGCCCTGCGCTACGCCGACAAACGCCGCCAGTTCTCCGACCCCGACAACGACACCGAGGTGCCGCTGCTGGACTATCGCGCCCATCAGCGGCGGCTGCTGCCGCATCTGGCCCGGGCGTTCGCGCTGTCGTTCGCGCAGAACGACCTGGTGCGGCGGATGGATCTGGTGCAGACCGGTCAGGAGACCGACCCCGCAGCCCAGCGCGCCCTTGAGAAACGCGCCGCCGGACTCAAGGTCGCCCAGACCCGGCACGCCACCCGCACCATCCAGGAATGCCGCGAAAGCTGCGGTGGCGCAGGCTATCTCACCGAGAACCGGCTGGTCACCCTGAAGGCCGACACCGATGTGTTCACCACCTTCGAGGGCGACAACGTGGTGCTCACCCAGCTGGTGGCCAAGGAACTGCTGACCGCCTACGCCGATGAGGTCCGCGATCTGGACGCGCTCGGCTGGGTGCAGTTCGCCGCCACCATGGCGCGCGACGTGGTACGCGAGACCTCGGGTGTACGCCAGCTCATCCAGCGCCTGCGGGACCGCTCCGATCAGGGCGTCGACGAGGGCAATCTGTCCCGGCGCTCGGTGCAGGTGCAGCTGTTCGCCGACCGCGAGGACTATCTGACCCGCACCGCTGCCCACCGGCTGCAGGCCCGCGCCAAGGAGACCGGCCCGTTCGAGGCGTTCAACAACGCCCAGGATCACATCCTCACCGCGGGCGAGGCACATATCGACCGGCTGGTGCTGGAAGCCTTCGTGGAGGGTATCGCCGAGATCGAGGACCCCGATGCCAGGGAACTGGCGGAAACGGTGTGCGATCTGTTCGTCTACTCGGCCATCGAACAGAACCAGGCCTGGTACATCATGCACCGGTTCATGTCGGTGGAGCGGGCCAAATCGGTGCGCCGCGGTCTCAATGAACTGGTCGACCGGCTGCGTCCGCAGGCGGCGACCCTGGTCGAGGCGCTGGGTGTGCCCGAGACCATGTTGCGGGCGGCCATGCTCGACGACGCCAGCGTGCACCAGGGCGATTGATCGGGATGTGCCGCCGACGACGGCGTGGTCAAGGTCTACGGATGCCTGCTGGGCCGTCACCCGCCCGGTACCGGCCCCATCCCGGTGCGGTCGCCGCCCTCGCGGTGATCTGCCTGGCGGCGGTAGTGAGTATTCCGCTGAGTTTTCCGGCCGGGGGCGGACCGACCGGATTCGACCGCGGGATCGGTGACGGGATTCATCACCTGCTGGGCACCGGCCGGCTCGTCTACGACATCCTGGTCGGCCCCAGCGATCCGTACATCATCCTGCCGGTATTGCTGATCGGAATCGCCGTGCGGCTGTGGCTGCGGGACTGGCTGGGGGCCGTCTTCCTGCTGGTGGCGCCCGAGCTCGTGGTGGCGATCAACACCTGGCTGCTGAAACCGGTATGGGATCGGCAGCTGCGGAACTATCTCGCCTATCCGAGCGGGCACACCGTCCAATTCGTCGCCATCGCAACCGCTCTCGTGCTGGTCGCCGCCACCGCGTGGATTCGCCGGGCCCTGGCCGCCGTTGCCTGCGTGGCGCTGCTGTCGGCGGGAATCGGGATGGTCGGCCGGGGATATCACTATCCGACCGACATCATCGGCGGCGCGGCATTCGCCTGCCCGGCCACGGCGGTGTGCTGGACGGCCGTATCACGGCCGCGACAACGCGGGCCGCACACCGGCGAACCGGTCACCGCCGATCACAGCGGGCCGTAGGTCCACGCCGCCGCGATCACGAACCACACCGCCCACACGATCGCCACCAGCATGCCGATCGCCAGCAGCACGCGCAGCACGACCCGATGCGGGTCGATCCGATCCTCCTCGCGCGGATACAGACTCCACGGGCTGTACCAGGGCATGGCGGCGATCACCGGAGCCCGGACCCGTTGCTGGGCCTGCTCCTCGGCATAGCTCTCGGCCTGGGCCTGCTGCGGGCCGCCGTACCAGAGGGTGGTGTCGACCCTGCCGCGGAAGCCCTCACCGATCAGGTCTTGCGGTGAGGGCAGATGCGGCAGGATCGACAAACCCCGGAAGGTGAGTGCGATCTCGTTCACCGTCCATTCGGCGCGGCCCGTCGCACTCAGCGAATTCAGTGTCTGCACCAGCGGTTTGGGGCCGTCGCCGGGAATCACCTGGAAGCCGGGATCGGTCCACAGCTGACGGATGTCGGGATGGCTGCCGGCCGGCGGGATCACCACTACCACCCCGTGCACGACTCGCTGGCCGAGTCCGCTTTCGGCCAGCCAATTCTGCAGGGCATGAGTGTGCTCGTGGGAACGCTCCAGCGGGGTGCCGCGCCCCTCACCTTCGAATGTCACCAGTTGTCCGCGAACTCGCCACGGACCGTTCCACGGCACCTCGATCTCGCCGTCGAGCCGCTGCACCAGGGCCACGGCCTCGATCACCACACAGGTGGTCGGTGTCCAGATCACCGCGTCGAACTGGTGCAGCCGATCCTCGTGGAACAGGCTGCAGTTGACCGTCGCCACCCCGTGTGGCGATCCCGGCCCCTTCCAGGTGCGCAACCAGGTGATGAGCGTTCTCTCGGCCAGTGATCCGGCCGCGTTCTGAATTCGCACGAGCATTGGCGACCGCTCTCCCGTCTCACTCGATACCGCAAAGCATAAGGGCCGCTGCGGGTCCGGGGGACGGTTCGACGCGCGGAATCGGTACTCCCCGGCTGACCAGGCGGGTGGGGCGGGCCGGATCGGTCCGGCAAATCCGCTGCGACGCGCCCGTACCCGGCGTGCCCGAATGGCATGACCGCGGCGATTGCGGTAAGCACGGCATGTGAGCGAGCCCGCCAGCGAACCGATGACACAGCCCGGCACGGGCTCGGTCACACAGCCCGGCACGGGCTCGGTGACACAGCCCGGCACGGGCTCGGTGACACAGCCCGGCCGGGGCGCGGGAGCGGTGTCGTCGTGAGCACCTCGACCGGGGACCGCGTCCTCACCGTGCCCAACGCGCTGAGTGTTTTGCGGTTGATCGGTGTTCCGGTTCTGCTGTGGTTGCTGCTGGGCCCGCATGCCGACGGCTGGGCCTTCGCGCTGCTGGTGGCCAGCGGTGTCACCGACTTCCTGGACGGCAAATTGGCCCGCCTCCTGGATCAGTCCTCGAAGCTGGGGGCGATGCTGGATCCGCTGGTGGATCGGTTGTATCTGATCGCGACGGTGCTGGGTCTGCTGTTGCGCTCGATCCTGCCGTGGCCGTTCGTGGTCGCGCTCATCGGGCGTGATCTGATCCTGAGCGCGACCCTGCCGATCTACCGCCGCCGGAACCTGGACCCCCCGGAGGTCATCTATCTCGGCAAGGCCGCCACCTTCGCGCTGATGTCGGCGTTGCCGTGGCTGCTCGCTGGGCAGATGAACTGGCCGCCGGCCGGATTCGGCCGGGCGTTCGGGTGGGCGCTGCTGTGGTGGGGGACGGTGGTCTACGTGTGGACCGGTCTGTTGTATCTGGGTAAGGCGTTCGCGGTCGCACGGGCGATACCCGTTGCGCCGCGAGCAACTTCATAGCGGGTGGGCCCGGTCACGATCGCGGCTGCGAGGTATCGATCGCGTGGTGGGTGAGGGGCGGGGGTGTCCGTGCCGATGGCTAGAGTTGTCGGTGATTCCGGTGCGAGAACGCCTGTGAGAGGACACCCGTGAAAGGAAGTAACCCGTGACCGACCTTCCCGAGGACCTTCGCTACACCGCCGAGCACGAGTGGGTGCGTTCGCTCGCACCGACCCGGGTGCGGGTGGGCATCACCGATTACGCGCAGTCGCAACT
>JAFMQT010000472.1 GCA_017354515.1 Nocardia sp.
CCGGCGTATTCGCTGGGTCGTTCGAACCTCGACGCGGTCGCGGGCAACCCCTGCGGGCTGGCCAATGACGTTCTGGTGGAAACCGATCCGAATGCCTCGATGCTGCAGCCGCTGACCGGAACCCCGCAGTCGGCGTTCACCGCGCACGCCACCGGATTCGTGCCGAACGGCGTCGGTGATCTGACCCCGGAGGGCGAGCCGACCAACAGTAGCAGTATCTCCAGCGCCTTCGACAGTGGAAAGAAGCAGGGCGACACCGGAACCCAGACCGGCGGCGCACCCCTGCCATACGGCCTGGATTCGGCGACCACACCCGAACTCGGGACCTCGGGGCAGGAGGATCCGGCAGATATGACCACGGGCTGGTACCGGCTGCCGGCGGCGGGCGACCGCACCGGCATCGTCGCGATGACCGCGGCAGGGCGGATCCGTTCCATCGACAAGGACGGACTGGTCAAACCCGGGCAGCGGGTCGAGGTGGAATACGGCGTCACCGATTCGGCGACCGGTGCACATTCGCTGGGGTCGGTGATCCCGATCGATATCGGTCCGTCCCCGACATGGCGGAATCTGCGGGTCCCGTTCGCGCAGATTCCCGCGCAGGCCAACGTGATTCGCATCGTCGCGCAGGATACGAGCCGCGACCCCGCACAGTGGATAGCGCTGACCCCGCCGCGCGTCCCGCAGACCCGTCCGCTGCAGGATGTGGTCGGCTCGCGCGATCCGGTGCTGCTGGATTGGGCGGTGGGACTGCAGTTCCCGTGCCAGCGGCCCTATGACCACCGCGACGGGATCGCGCAGGTCCCGGGCTGGCGGATCCTGCCCGACCGCACCGCCGCCCACGACACCACATTGTGGGAGAGCCATGACGGTGGCGGTCCGCTGGGCTGGAGTGACCAGTTACTCGAATCGCAGACGCTGGCTACCTATCTGAAGGACGACTGGCGTCAGGACTGGGGTGAACTCGAGCGGCTGACCCGCCGCGACACCGGTGCGGTGCCCGCGGCTGCGGATGTGACCCGCGAGAGTCACGGCGGTCTGTGGAATCCGGGCCACATCAACACCGCCTGGGGGTGATGCCGGCCGGGGGGGCGCCGCGGTGCACCCCCGGGGCGGATCACGGGCCGTTGAGGCCCTGCAGCCGCCGGATCTGCTTATCGGTCAGATCCCGCAGTGCCGCCGGATCGATGGCCGCCGGTGAGGTTTCCGCGATCTGCACGACGCTGCTGCCCACGATCGCCACCGTCGCCGCCGAATACAGCGACATTCCCGAGCTGGTGGTGCGGACCTGGAACGAGGTGGAAGCGTTCCCGACGGTCGGTTGCGACAGTCCGCCCAGCTGATAGGTCATCGCGGTGCCGTCGGCGTCGGTACCCGAATAGTCGCGGCATTCGCGCGCGAGCTGCTGCACCGCCGCGAAGGCCCGGGCGGCGGCGCCGTCGGCGTAACTGGCGGCATCGATGTCGATGCTCGCGAAATTCGGGGACGAATAGTGGACGGCCGCTTGGGCCGCCGGGCCGGGTGCCAGATCCGCCATCGGCGAGAGCACTTTCGCGCATTGGGCGGGATCGGTGTGGGAACGATCCGGCGCGCTGGAGCTGTTTCCCTTGCCGGGGGCCGGGTCGTCGAGCGCAGTGAAGCTCGGCGGGACGTCGGCCGGGCCGAGCAGTTGTGCGTGCAGCGCTTCGGGATCGGTGATCGCGGGCGCGGTGATCGGCGGTGCGGGTACCGTCGAGCCCAGGGCAGGCAGGCTGTTGTGATGGGAGTCCCCGCAACCGCTCAGTGCGGCGCAGGCGCCGACCGCGGCCAGCGCGAATGCGGCCGTCCTCACCGGCCCCACCGCACCTGGGTGCGCACGTCCTGACGCAACAGCACCGATGCGCGTGGATCCCGATAGGACTGATTGCCCAGCACCGTCACCGAACCCGAAACCGGCAGTGGCAGACCCAGATCCACGGTCACCGTGCCGGTGCCGTGCATGGCGTAGCCGACGATATCGAGGGAACCGCCGTTACCCGGCAGCTTCCACGCCCTCGACTTCGGGGTCTGGGTGACATCGAGCGCGATGGTGAGCAGATTGCCGGTACGGCCGGTGAGCCGGGCGGTGGTGACCTGTTCGGCGCCGTTGGGTTCCAGATCGTCGGAGATCTGCTGGCGCACCGTCCAGACCGCACCGGTCCCGACCGGTTCGTTCGGAAAGACCAGGGAGTTGTAGACGGCCTGGTTGAAGGCGCGTTCGAGCGCCGCACGGGCCGATTCGGAACTGTCGGGCGCGGTGGCCAGCCGGAACCGGGTGATGGCGCCGTTGTCGCCGAGTTCGAATCCGGCATGCGAGCCGTCGGCGGTCAGCAACTGCTGGGCCAGATCCGGATCGGTGGAGGTCGCGGTGCCCAGGGCCAGGGCGATTCCCTCGTGGTCCAGGCTCGCGGTCAGCGGGATGGTCACCGTGGGGGCGGAGAAATTACCCGCGGCCTGACTGTTGATCTGCTGTTCGACATGGTGGTCGGTGCGCAGGGTGACCTGCTGTGAGGTGCCCGGTGCGACGGCGGGCCGCAGCGGCGCGCGGGGCTGGCTGCCGGGGGAGACCAGTCTCGCCGACGCCGCGGCGATCGGCATGGTGATCTCCTTGCCGAGGCCCGAGGGCTCGACCTCGGCGTCGCTGGTGGCCTCGGGGCCCTCGCCGCAGCCGACCGCCAACGCCGAAAGCGTGACAGCAAGTACCATCAACAGCACCCCGGAACGGATCGGTCGTGGATGGGGGCCGTGACCGCTACCGACGCCGCAACCGAGCGGCCCGCCGCTCGAGTCGCAGGGGGAAGCAGGCACCATCACATCGACAGCCTACGACCGCTTCCTGAAAAACAGCTTTGACGACGCGGACCCGGGCGCCTCCACGCGATGAGGAAAGATACCTGCCTGTGAATACCGACCGCCCACGTGAACAGCACCTCGACGACTCCGGTGACCCTCCCCGCGCGGACGGACCCGAGGCCGGCGCGGTGCGGCGATTGCCGTGGCTGCTGCTGATCGCGGTCGTCGTCCTCGCGGTGGACCTGGGCACCAAGGCACTGGTGGTCGCGACAATGAGGCCCGGTGAACCGATATCGATCATCGGGGATGTGTTCCGGCTGAACCTCATTCGCAACTCCGGTGCCGCGTTCTCGATGGCTACCGGAATGACCTGGCTGCTGACCTTGATCGCGGTCGCGGTGGTGATCGGGGTGATCCGGATCGGGCGCACCCTGCGCTCGCGAGGCTGGGCCGTCGGACTCGGCCTGGTGCTGGGCGGCGCGCTGGGCAATCTGGTCGACCGCCTCTTCCGTTCCCCCGGTCCGCTGCAGGGCCATGTCGTGGATTTCATCTCCGTCACCCGCTGGTGGCCGGTGTTCAACATCGCCGATTCCGCGATCGTGTGCGGGGCGATTCTGCTGGTGGTGCTGACGGTCTTCGGATTCGAGCCCGACGGCACCCGCACCCGCGACTCGGATTCGGAGCAGGAGGGCGAATGAGGGAAGTACGGACCATGCCGGTTCCCGACGGTCTGGAGGGGATGCGGGTCGACGCCGGCCTGTCCCGGCTGCTGGGGTTGTCGCGGACCGCGGTGGCGGCGCTGACCGAGGACGGTTCGGTGCAGATCGACGGTACAGCGGCCGGCAAATCCGATCGGCTGGTGGCCGGGGCCTGGCTGGAAGTGGTGTTCCCCGAACCCGAACGGGAACTCACCGTCGAGGC
>JAFMQT010000145.1 GCA_017354515.1 Nocardia sp.
GGGTACTGGACGTGCGCCGGTCCCGCACCGCGCGTGAGACCGCGCGGGCGGCCGCCGCCACCCTCCCCGGCACCCAGGGCGAATTCGACAGTGCCGCGCGCAGTTTCGATGAGATCGTCTACGGTGGCCGGCCCGCCACCGACGCGGAATATCTCCGGCTCACCGCCGCCGACCGCTATTCGCTGGCCCCGCCGCCCGCACCGGACCCGGTCGAGGTGCCCGCGAGATCGCGGCGTTCCGGGCGTCCGCGGCTGCCGCCCGCGCCGAAGTGGTTGCGGGACCGGCGATTGTGGGTGGCGATTCTGATCGCCCTCGGCCTGGGATTGATCATCTTCCTGCTACTGAAACTCTCCGCGGCGCCCACGGCTCCGCCGCCACCACCGTCGCATCGGACGATGCCGCCACCTGAACGCCCCGATCTCCCGCCGCCGGATTTCGGTTCCGGCGATGATTCGATATTCCATCGTCTGCCGGGACCGGTGGTCTACGGCGGACTGCAGGCGCTGATCCTGGCGGCGATCGTGGTGTGGTGGCGGGCCGCCCGGCGCGGAACCATTGTGCGAGAACCTCGTCCGGTCGAGGTCGAGGCCGGAGAGCTGCTGCGCGGTCAGGCCGCGCTGTACCGTCGCACCGGCGACCACGAACATCTGGCGGCGACGCTGCGGTCGGCGACACTGCGCAGGATCCGAACCCGGGTGAATCTGCGGGCCGATACGCCGCCGGAGCAGGTGACGACCACCATCGCCGCCCGCGTCGGCGTGCACCCCACCCGGATCGCCGAGGTGCTGTACACCGCGGTACCCGACGATCGCACACTGGAATATATTGCCGCCCAACTCGACTGGATCGAATCGGAAATCGGATGACAGAAGCCCGGATGGCACACACAGGTGATGAGACCCAGGCCCGGCGGATCGGGACCGACCACACCCCCACCGCCGAACAGGCCCACCAGGCACTCGCCGGCCTGCGAGCCGAGATCGCCAAGGCCGTCGTAGGCAACGACCACGCCGTATTGCTGCTGGTACTGGCCCTGCTGTGCCGGGGCCACGTGCTGCTGGAAGGTGTTCCGGGCGTTGCCAAGACACTGCTGGTCCGCGCCTTGGCCCAGGCCCTCGAACTCGAGCACACGCGGGTACAGTTCACCCCGGATCTGATGCCCGGTGATGTCACCGGTTCGCAGATCTACGATCCGCATACCACCGAATTCACCTTCCGCCGCGGCCCGGTCTTCACCAACCTGCTGCTCGCCGACGAAATCAACCGCACCCCACCGAAAACCCAGTCCGCCCTGCTGGAATCGATGGAGGAACGACAGGTTTCGGTGGCCGGGGTACCGCAGCCGCTGCCGGATCCGTTCCTGGTGATCGCCACCCAGAATCCGATCGAACAGGAGGGCACCTATCCGCTGCCCGAGGCTCAGGTCGACCGGTTTCTGTTCAAGGTGGATATCGAATTGCCCGGGCGGGAGGACGAATTCCGGATCCTGCAGCGGCACGCGGCCGGATTCGATCCCCGGGATCTGAATGCGGCGGGTGTGCGCGCGGTCGCCGGAGCGGCCCATATCGCGGCCGCGCGGGCCGCGGTGACCCGGGTGACGATCAATCCGGAGGTGCTGGCCTACATCGTCGATCTGTGCCGCGCCACCCGCACCTCACCCGCGGTGCGGCACGGCGCCTCCCCGCGCGGCGCCACCGCGGTGCTGGCCGCGGCCCGGGCGCTGGCCTGGCTGAACGGTCGCACCTTCGTCACTCCCGATGACGTGAAATATCTGGCGGTGCCGGTACTGCGGCATCGATTGCAACTGCGGCCCGAGGCCGAACTCGACGGGGTGACGGCCACCGGTGTGATGTCCGCGCTGCTGGCGTCGGTCCCGGTTCCGGTGTAGTGCCGTGGTCGTGACCGGCCGCCTCGCACTGTGTGCCGCCGCGGCGGCACCGGTGGTGGCGTTCGTGCTGCCCTCGTGGATCGGGGTGCTCGCGATGACGGTCGTACTGCTGATCCTGATCGGCGTCGATCTGCTGCTGTGTCCCACCGATGCACTGGAAGCCGAACGAATCCCGATGACCACGGTCCGGGTCGGCGCCACCACCACGATCGATCTGGTGGTGCGCAACCGCGGTACCGGCGCCGTGCGAGCGCTGCTGTGGGACAACTGGCCGGACAGTGCGGGGGCTGTCGCGAAAACCCACCGCCTGCGAATGCCGCCCGATTCCACGGTCACACTCCGGACCACGCTGCGGCCGGTGCGCCGGGGTGACCGGGTGGCCGGCCCGGTGACCATCCGATCGTTCGGTCCGCTGGGAATGGCCGGGCGGCAGGTGCACCACCGGGTTCCCGCGACCGTGCGAGCGCTACCGCCGTTCCGGACCGAACGCATACTCGCCGCCGAGGTCAAGCGCCTGCAGCAGCTGGACGGCCGGTCGGTGGCCGTATTGCGCGGTGCGGGGTCGGAATTCGATTCCTTCCGCGAATATGTCGCCGGCGACGATGTCCGCTCGATCGATTGGCGCGCCACCGCGCGGGCGAGCGATGTGCTGGTCCGCACCTGGCGCCCGGAACGGCATCGTCAGCTGTTACTGCTCGTGGACACCGGCCGCAGCAGTGCCGCTCGCCTCGGCGAATCCCCGCGCCTGGACATCATGATCGAGGCGGTGCTGCTCCTGGGCGCGCTCGCGGCCGCCGGCGGCGACACCGTCGATCTGCTGGCCTTCGACCGCCGGGTTCGCGCCGAACTACGCGGCGTGCGTGGGAAAGCGGTGCAGCCCAAGCTGATGCACGCGCTCTCGGGAATCGTTCCGGCACTGGTCGATACCGACACCACGGCGATGGTGCGCACCGCGATCGGCCACACCCGGCGGCGCGGTCTGGTGGTGTGGTTCACCAGTCTGGATGCCGCGGTGGTCGAGGAGAATCTGCTGCCGGTGCTGCCGGTGCTGGCGAGCCGGCACCGGGTACTACTGGTCTCGGTCACCGATCCCGAGATCGCGGCCGCAGCCCAGCGCCGTGACGACTTCGCCGAGGTGTGCGGCGCGGCGGCGGCCGAACATCTGCTGGCCGAACGCGATCTGGTTCGGGAAACGTTGCGACGCCGGGGTATCGACGTGGTAGCCGCCGCACCGGATCGGCTGCCGGAGGTGCTGGCTGAGGAATATCTGGAACTCAAGCGGGCCGGCGCGCTGTAGCCGCACCCGCCCAGACCAGCGGGGGTGGCGAGGTCAATGTGCGGCGCTGTCGTTCGGCGACGATCGCGCCCAGGATCTGCAGCGGCGGATGGCCGGGCGGCGGCACCACCCGGATCTGCGCGCAGACCGCGACCACCAGCGCCGCGCCGAGTTCGGCCCGTGCCCGGTCGGTCAGCTCGGGGAACCGGATCAGATACCGGCGCACCGGCAGCGCGACATCCTCGGTCAGCCCGGACAGGTCCAGACCGCTCACCCACGCCATCAGCCAGGGGGGTGCGACGGCCAAGGCGGGCATCGGAATTCGCGCGCGCTCGGAGATCACCACGGTTCCGGCGAGAATGTCGCCGACCCGCCGAGCCTGCGGCGAGCACAGCGAGGTGACGAGCGCGACCAGTCCGAATCCACCGAGATTCCAGAAGTCCACCAGCGCCGCGGCCAGCCCCCGGGTGACCGCGTGACCGAAGTCGATCGGCCCGCCGTCGGCGCGGACCACCCGCAGCCCCATCGCCATCTTCCCCACCGTCCGGCCCCGGAACAGGGTTTCGCAGAAGATCGGATATCCGGCCAGTACCGTGACCACGACCGCCGTCAGACCGGTATCGAACCACGCCCCGTCCAGGCCCGATCGGGCCAGAATGGTGAGCATCAGCAGCAGCAACACCAGGCCGAGCAGGAACTGCACCAGCAGATCGAGCACGAAGGCGGCCGCGCGGCTGGGAATTCGCGCGATCGGCAGCGTCAGGGAGACTGCCTCCCCGGTGGTGAAATCGGCCATGATCGTTCCAGTATCGCGAACCCAGCGCACCCGAACCAGCCTCGCGGCCGGGCGGTTTCGTCCGCCTGCCGCACCGTTAGGAGGAATCGATGGATGTCGATGCCTATTCCTATGCTCAGCTCGGTCATTGGCGGCGGCTCGAGCAGTTGACCGGGCAGCGCCGGCTCACCGGCGCCGAGGTCGATGAATTCGTCGCGCTGTATCGGCGCACCTCGCAGCAGCTGGCCCGGATGCAATCGCATTCCCCCGATCCGGAACTGATCAACGGGCTCAGCGCCACCCTGGCGCGCGCCCGGGCCCGCCTGCTGCGCACCCGCACCGGAATCTGGCCGCAGATCCGGTACTTCTTCGGCCATCGGTTTCCGGCGGAGGTGTATCGGGCCTGGCCGTGGTGGGTGTCGGTGGCCGGTGCGGCGCTGGGGCTGGCGACCGGAGTGGCGATCTGGGTATCCGGATCGGGTCGCGCCCGAAGGACATTCGGGCTGCCGTCGAGTGCGCACGAGCTGACCGCCCCGGGTGGGCGCTTCGAGTCCTACTACTCCGAACATCCACACGATGCCTTCGCCGCGCAGGTGTGGACCAATAATGCCTGGGTCGCGGCGATCGCTCTGTTCACCGGCATCCTGATTCTGCCGTCGGTCTATCTGCTGTTCATGAACGCACTCGATCTGGGGATCTCGGGCGGACTGATGGCCGATGCCGGGCGGCTCGATTCGTTCTTCGGATTCCTGTTACCGCACGGAATGCTCGAGTTGACGGCCGTCTTCGTCGCCGGTGGGGCGGGCGTGAAACTGGGCTGGACATTGATCGATCCGGGGCGGTCGGCGCGCGGGGTGGCGGTGGCCCGGCAGGGCCGGGCAACGGGCGCGATCGCCCTCGGATTGGCGGCGGTCCTGGTGATTTCCGGACTCATCGAGGGTTTCGTGACGCCCAGCGGCTGGCCCGCCGCGCTGCGAATCGGCCTCGGCGGGCTGGCCGAGCTGGGGTTTCTGCTCTATGTCTTCGGCCTGGGCAGCCAAGCGGCGAGGGAACAGGACGCGCTGCGCGATTCGGCGGCGGAAGCGGGGCTGTGATCAGTCTGCTCCGAATGGACTATCTGATCGAGCACCGATCCGAGACAAGTGTGCGATCCCGATTTGAGATCCACTGGCCGCAGCGAGTCCGGCTCAGCTGCGGCCAGCGTTACCGTTGACTCTACACAATCGTTATCCCTACGCAACCTCCGGCACGCACCGTCTCCCACCGCGTTACCGCAGCGAAACGCGGGCGCAGGCACTACATACCGGGACGGCCCGCAAATTCTCGGCGTACGGTCCGAATGCCGCGCCGAACATATACCGTTACCTGGAGTTTGGAATATATTCGGTTCTTTCCGATGGTTACCGGATCGGACAATCAGCACGGATGAGCCCGCGCGGCGGTGCCTTGTCGCCAACTTCCGATCTCCACATACCTCCTGATAGATGGCATATTTTCGACGATCCAGAACTACTCCTGAATCCGTTTCCCAGCTCAAACAGACCGAAAGTTTGTTTATCTCCGGTTTGTCAGTACATGTGTCATGCAATTTAGTGAGAAAGCTATTTGCTCTTCACTACCGACACGCGAATACCGAACCAGCTATTTGCTGATCGGTCGGCGATTTCGGTGCGATCGGGTACCCACGGGGCCACCATCGCCCCACAATGAGGCGAAGATCACACCAGCCGCTCGCTGGAATCGGAGAGCCGCCGCCGCGTCGTGGGAGATCGCGTCATGAGAGATATGGACATGAGAAGAGCCTCGGACCGATTTGATCCGAGGCTCTTCTTCTGGTGGGCGAAGGGGGACTTGAACCCCCACGTCCCGAAGGACACTGGCACCTGAAGCCAGCGCGTCTGCCATTCCGCCACTCGCCCGAGCGACTCGAAGACATTAGCACGCGCCCGGTTCTCGGAAGAAATCACCTGGTCATCGCCGGTACGCTGAGATATTTTCGGGCAGCGGGAACCTTCGGGCTATCGTCGCGAGTTACCGGGGGTACAGGATCGCGGATATCATGCAATCAACGTGCCGGAACGACGACACGCCCGTCAGGCGTGTCATGTTGGCGGAATCGTGATATCCGCACGATTCGCACCGGACACTGACTGTAGACATAGGACGTACGCGCACGAGGGCTGCATCGAAAGGGAGGCTGGTTTGGGTATCGTCTCGCGTTTCGAACGACGCCTGCAAGGCGCCGTCGGCGATGCCTTCGCCCGGGTGTTCGGCGGCAGCGTCGTGCCCCAGGAGGTGGAGGCCGCGCTGCAGCGCGAGGCCGCCGATCGGCTGACCGAACTCGACGGCGGGCATCTGCTCGCCCCGAATGTGTACGTCATCACAGTCAATCCGTCGGACCTGCGGGAACTCGATGCCGATCACGAGCTGACCACCCGTGCGTTCGCCAAGCACTTGCAGGATTACCTCCGCGATCAGGGGTGGCAGACCTACGGTGATGTACACGTCCAGTTCGAGTCATCCCCTACGCTGCACACCGGACAGTTCAGGACACACGGCAGAGTGGACCCGGACACCGACCGTCACCGCCCCCCGGCGCCGCACCGCCCACCCGACCGATCCGGACGACCGTTACCACCCGCACCACCCGCACGACGACCCGATCACCCGCAACCAGGAGCTGGCCCCATGACGCAGAACTCAGGCTACGACCCCAGCCGAGAGCCCGCGGAGTCCGATCCACGCAACCGCGGGTTCGCTCCCCCGCCCGGAGGCCGGCCCGCGCAGTATCAGGACGACTACGGCCGGGGCGGTCAGTACGCGCCCGAGCCGCAGCAGGCTTACGGCGACTATCAGAACGGCGCCGACTATCAGAACGGCTACGACTACCAGCAGGGCGGTATGGGCGGCTACCAGCAGCAGGGCGGCGGACCCGCGTACGGCCAGCAGCAGGGCTACGACCCGGCCGGCTACGACCAGGGCTACGGCCAGCAGGGTTACGCCGACCAGGGCTACGGCCAACAGCAGGGCTACGGCCAGCAGCAAGGCTACGAACAGCAGGGCTACGACCCCGCGGGCTACGACCAGGGCTACGGCCAGCAGGGTTACGCCGACCAGGGCTACGGCCAACAGCAGGGCTACCCCGATCAGGCCTATGGCCAGCAGCAGGGCTTCGCCGACCCGGGCTATCAGCAGCAGGGTTACGACCAGGGCTACGCCGATCCGGGCTACGGCCAGCAGGGCGGCTTCGGCGGCGCCGATCAGGCCTACGGTCAGCAGGATGGTTACGCCCAGCAGGGCGGCTTCGGAGGAGCTCCGCAGTCTCCCCACGGCGGTTCCGGCTATGCCGCGACCCTGCACCTGGACGACGGCAGCGGCCGCACCTATCAATTGCGTGAGGGCAGCAACATCATCGGACGCGGTCAGGACGCCCATTTCCGGCTTCCCGACACCGGGGTGTCACGCCGGCACATCGAAGTGCGCTGGGACGGCCAGATGGCGATGCTGTCGGACCTCGGATCGACCAACGGGACCCTGGTCAACGGGTCACCGGTCCAGGATTGGCAGCTGGCCGACGGCGACGTCATCCGCGCCGGACATTCCGAGATCCTGATCCGGATCGTCTGATCCCGTAAGCTCGCCGATGCGGGTCACGGTCCAGGGCAAGATCAGATGCCCGTATCGTGATCGCAACCGGTCATCGACCCGATTATGCTGCCAGCATTCGCTCGGCAGTCGGGTCGTGCTGACCAGCACACCGGTTGGGGGACGAAACGCAACTACGGAACCGGTCGGACAGGAGGTGGAGCACCGTGCAGGGACTCATCCTGCAGTTGACGCGCGCGGGGTTCCTCTTGTTGTTGTGGCTGTTCGTGTGGGCGGTACTTCGGACCTTGCGCAGCGACATCTACGCGGCATCCGGCATCCGGATCCAGCCCCGGTCCCCCCGCGGGTCCGCGGTGCTGCCATCCTTCAGCCGCAGCCAGAAGGGCGCCAAGTATCTAGTGGTGACTCAAGGTTCACTCGCGGGAACTCGAATCACGCTCAGCACCCAGCCGGTGCTCATCGGGCGTGCGGACGACTCCACGCTGGTATTGACCGACGACTACGCCTCCACTCGGCATGCGCGGCTCTCGCCTCGCGGGGAGGACTGGTACGTCGAAGATTTAGGATCGACCAACGGGACCTACCTCGATCGAGCCAAGGTCACCACTCCCGTCCGAGTTCCACTCGGCACCCCTGTCCGTGTCGGTAAGACTGTGATCGAGCTGCGATCGTGACTCAAGTTCTCCGCTATGCAGCGCGTAGCGACCGTGGTCTCGTCCGAGCGAACAATGAGGACTCCGTTTACGCCGGCGCGCGTCTGCTGGCGTTGGCGGACGGCATGGGCGGCCATGCCGCGGGTGAGGTGGCCTCGCAGTTGATGATCGCCGCCCTCGCTCATCTCGACGATGACGAACCGGGCGACGATCTGCTCGGCAAACTGGATCGAGCCATTCGTGAGGGCAATGCCTCGATCGCCGATCAGGTCGAGGACGAACCCGAACTAGACGGTATGGGCACTACGCTCACCACCATCCTGTTCGCGGGGAAGAAACTCGGCCTCGCCCACATCGGCGACTCGCGCGCCTACATGCTCCGCAACGACGAACTGGCCCAGATCACCCGTGACGACACCTTCGTGCAGTCGCTGGTCGACGAGGGGCGGATCACCCCCGAACAGGCCCACACCCATCCGCAGCGGTCTCTGATCATGCGAGCGCTGACCGGTAACGAGATCGAGCCCACGCTCATCGTCCGCGAAGCCCATGCCGGAGACCGCTATCTGCTGTGCTCGGATGGGCTGTCGGACGTGGTCAGCGACGAGACCATCGCCGACACACTGCGCGAGGGCAATACCGACGAGGCCGCCGACCGGCTGATCGAGCTGGCCCTGCGCAGCGGCGGGCCGGACAACGTGACCGTCGTGGTGGCCGACGTGATCGACCTGGACTACGGCCAAAGCCACCCCATCGTCGCCGGCGCCGCCTCCAGTGACGACGAGGACACCCCACCGCCCAATACCGCCGCCGGCCGTGCCGCCGCCATGCGCCCGCCCCGAGCGACACCGCGCCGGCCCGCGATCGCGCACGAACAACCCGAACCCCGCAAGAGTCACAAGATGCGCTGGGTCGGTCTGGGGGTCGCGTTGATCGTCGCGGTCGCGGTCGGACTCATCGTGGGCTACAAGATGATTCGCGGCAACTACTACGTCGGCGCCGAGGGCGGCCATGTGGTGATCATGCGCGGCCTGCCCGGCTCCTTTCTGGGCTACTCGATCCAGAATGTCGACCAGCTGGTCTGCGTCGATCGCCACAACAAGCCCACGCTGGCCGGCCCCGGCTCCGGATTCCCCAGCGGCTGCCAGCAGCTCCGGGTCGA
>JAFMQT010000473.1 GCA_017354515.1 Nocardia sp.
TGTCCAGAATATTCGCGGCGGTGTCGGCGCCGGCGGTCAGCACGATATCGGCGCCGCAGGCGGTGGCCAGCTCCAATTTCTCGGCGGCGACATCGACCGCGATGATCCGGCAGGCCGTGGTCGCCTTCAGGATCTGCACCGCGACGTGGCCCAGACCGCCGATGCCGATCGCGACCGCCGTCGCCCCGGGCCGCAACTGCTCCGCGGCGCCCCGGATCGCGTGATAGGGGGTCAGCGCGGCATCGGCCAGGGGCGCCGCGGTCGCGAAATCCATCTCGCCGATGGGCACGAACGACGCGGCCGGAATCCGGACGTATTCGGCCATCCCGCCGTCGGGACCGAGTCCGGGACACGGTGGCATGGCAACCCGTCCGGCGGCCAGGCAGACGTTCTCGTTACCGCTCACACATTCCCGGCAGACCCCGCACGACCAGCACAGATAGACCAGGCCGCGGTCGCCGGCGGTACGTCCGGCGACCTGGGCGCCCACCCGTTCGACGGTGCCGGCGATCTCGTGTCCCATGGTCAGCGGATCCTCGCGCATCCGCAGCGGCAGGTTCACCACGAACGAGTCCGAATGGCAGATTCCGGCGGCGCCGACCTTCAACAGCAGATCGGTGGGGCCGATCTCGGGGATGGGGACTTCGCGCAGTTCCAACGTGCCCGGACCGGTGAGTTGCAGTGCGCGCATCATGGTCGAATCTCCCGCAGCCGGACGTGACGTGCCACACACGGTAGCACTCGGCGAGTGGCGATTCGCGAGCATCGTCCGGTATGGACAGAGCCGAAGAATTCACCGAGAATTCGCGCCACCGCGAACCGATCCGGTTGTCCCGGTCGGCGAGGTCGGACACGATCCGCTCATGCGGAATCGCTTGAACACTCCCGGAGAGATCCCGAATATGGGTATCCCCGAGGCGCTGGCCTCCACGATGACCATGGACGAACAGTACGAATGGCACCAGGAGTACCTGCGGCGGCGCGCGGTCTCGCGCCGCAACTTCCTGCGCGGATCGGCGGCCGCGGCGGCCGTCGGCGCGGTCGGCCTGTCCCCATTCGGCCGGCGCGCCTACGCCGATAACGTTCAGTTGTCGGTCGCCGGTCGGCACGTCGGCTTCGGTGAGGACGCCACCAGCCAGCTGCGATTCGGGGCCCAGCTCTCGCGTAATCCCGGCTCCACCAAGGTCTTCCTGGAACACGGCCCGACGCCGGCGCTGGGCGCCAGCACCGAGGCCGAGGTCCGCAACCTGCTGACCCAGATCCCCTCGACCGACGGCGGCGTACTCGGCGCCGAGCAGTTCTACGTGCACGCTCCGGTCGATCACCTCGGCGGGCGGGCTCAGCACTTCTACCGCTGGCGCACCTCCGACGGCTTCGTCACCGATGTGCGGTCGGCCGCCACCGCCATGCCGAGTGCGCGGAACGCGGTGCGGCCCTTCCGTTTTACCATGATGGGCGATCAGGGCACCGACGAGACTCCGACCCAGCCGGCCGGTGTGCAGACCGGCGACTACGACGATATGTACTACTCGGCCGACAACGCCCCGACGGTCCGGCACGCGGACAATATCCTGAAGCAGATCATCGCGGCCAAACCCGATTTCCATGTGCTCGCCGGAGATATCGCGTACGCCGATCCCTCCGGTAACGGCCAGAAGCCCGAGTTCGTCGCACACGGCGCGAGCGCCCCCACCGGATTCGACAAATTCGATCCCTTCGTCTGGGACGTGTATCTGGGCACCATCGAGGCCAGCGCCTCGAACACCCCGTGGATGTTCGCCACCGGCAACCACGATATGGAGGCCGCCTACGGAACCCACGGATACGGCGGCCACCTCGCCCGCCTGGATCTGCCGGGCAACGGTCCGCGCGGCTGCCCGTCGGCCTACTCGTTCACCTACGGCAACGTCGCGGTGGTGTCGCTGGACGCCAACGACGTCTCCTACGAGATCAAGACCAACACCGGCTATTCCGGTGGCGCGCAGAACAGTTGGGCCGATTCCACCCTCGCGCGGTACCGCAACGACCCCAACATCGACTTCATCGTCTGCTTCTTCCACCACTGCGCGTACTCGACCACCGCCACCCACGCCAGCGACGGGGGCCTGCGCGACGCCTGGGGCAAACTGTTCGACAAATACCAGGTCGATCTGGTGTTGCAGGGCCACAACCACGTATTCGAACGCACCGACCCGATCCGCGGTGGCAAACCCACCAAGGCAGCCAAAGACAATTCGACCGTCTACGGCGCGTCCGACGGCACCGTCTACTACACCGTCGGCTGCGCGGGCCGCCCGCGCTACGCCTTCCAGAGCGGCTCACCGGAGACCTACCGCGGTCACGAGGTCGCCGACACCACCGTGCCCAACAGTTTCGTCTGGGACAGCTCCGGCGCCAAACAGGCCGAGGCCGCGCCGTGGTCGCGGGTGCGGTTCCGAAACTACGCGTTCGTCCGCGTGGACGTGCGGCCGGGCCCGTTCTCCGCAGAGATGGATGTGGTGGTCGTGGACGAATACGGTCACGAGATCGATAAGGTGACCTACCGCCGCCAGGCCGGGCGATAATCCGCCACTCGCCGCCGCACTCGGGTGCGGCGGCGAATCAGGCCGCGGCGGTGATGAATTCGGACGCTGCGGTGCGGTACCGCTCGAGCAGCAGGCGCACGATCGCCGGATGTATACCGAGCGGATCGGCGACCCCGTCCGCACCGCTGTCGTGCAGGCGCTGCTGGAACAGTCCATCCGCGAGCAGATAGGACGCGACGAATACCCGTCGCGCACCCGATTCCCGCAGCGAGGCGACCACGTCGGGTACCCGCGGTTCACCGGTGGCGATGGCGGCCGCCGGCACCCGGAGACCCAATTCGGCGCCCAGCAGGGCGGCGGCCTTGCGGACGTCGTGGCGGGCCCGGGCGTCCGAGGATCCGGCGGCTCCGAAGACCACCGCGTCACCATCGCGGAATCCAGCTTCCCGCAACCGCATTCGCTGCACCCGGGCCAGGATCGGATCCGGGCCCATGGCCGCGGTGACGACCACATCGCGATGATCGCTGTCGGCGACCTCGCGCGGAACATCCTGATAGACGTGGTATCCCGAGGCGAGGAAGGCCGGAACCACCACGGCCGGAGTGTCTTTCAGCTCCCGTAGGACCTGCGCCGGGGTCGGGCCGAGTACATCGACGAAGGCGGTGCGAATCGGCACTCGCACACCGCCGCGGAGCATTTCCCGCTCGACCGCTTCGGCCAGTTCGGCGATCGTGCGCACACCTTTGGCGCTTCTGGTGCCGTGGGCGACCAACACCAGCGCCGGAGCGCTCACCAGACCTCCGCCGTCGGTGTGGGCCGCCGCGGACGCGACGACGGTTCGTAACCGGCCGGCGGATGCGCGTTGTCCACGCAGACAGCGGTATCCAGCGCCAGCCGATATCCCCGTTTGACCACGGTCTGAATCGCCTTCGGCGTGCCCAGACCCGCACGCAGCCGGGCGATTCCGGTCTCCACGGCGTGAGTGTCCGCACCGCCGCCTGGTAGTGCCGCCAGCAGATCCTCGCGGGAGACGACCCGGCCGGGATGGCGGGCCAGGGTCCGCATCAGGGCCATCGGTGCGGGCGCCAGCTGGTGCACCTCCCCGTCGACGACCACACAGCCGCCGCGCACACTCAGCTCGTGGCCCGCAGCGTGAATTCGATTGGCACGCCGGGGAAGTTCCTCGGCCACATGCCGGG
>JAFMQT010000146.1:0-658 GCA_017354515.1 Nocardia sp.
CCGACCCGGGCAGGCGGCCCGACCAACACCGCCTGACGGGGCGGCTGGAGGCGGCAGCGAAGCATCACCACGTAAGCCGACCCGGGCAGGCGGCCCGACCAACACCGCCTGACGGGGCGGCTGGAGGCGGCAGCGAAGCATCACCACGCAGGCCGACCCGGGCAGGCGGCCCGACCAACACCGCCTGACGGGGCGGCTGGAGGCGGCAGCGAAGCATCACCACGCAAGCCGACCCCGTTTCAGGCGGCGGCGGTGTCCTGGCGAAGGGTGTTCATCGGGGGGCGGTCGAGCAGGTCCACATCGGTGCTCAGGGCGGCGAATTCCCCATCGACCAGCGGGAACTGGGTCAACGCGGCGCCGGAGTCGCGAATTCCGCTGCGCCCCAGCATCGTCCCCATGATCTGACGGCTCATCACACCCAGATCCGACAGTGGCCGGTTACGATGGGTGCGCACCCCGAGGTTCACCTGCCCGATGGCGGACAGGCCCAGCATATCGAAAGTATCGAGCAGCAAACCGATCTCGACACCGTAGCCGGGCGCGAACGGTACCGAGGTGAGCAGTTCGCGGGTACCGGCGTACTCACCACCCAACGGCTGCAACACTTTCGACAACTCCGGGCGCAGGGCGGCCAGTAGTGGCCGGGCCACCAGTTCGG
>JAFMQT010000146.1:668-9326 GCA_017354515.1 Nocardia sp.
GACCCGGCCGCCGCCGTGCTCTTCCACCGCCGCGCCCTGCCGCAGCGGACGCCGGTAGTACGCCTTCACCAGGTGCATACCCTCGACGGTCAGTAACGGGCCCAGCAGGTTCGGGACGAACATCGGATCCGGATCGATCAGATCCGAGTCGACGAAGGCCACCAGATCACCGGAGGTCGCGGCGAGCGAGCGCCACAGCACCTCCCCTTTGCCGGGCACCGGCTCCAACTCCGGGACGGCCTGTTCGCGGGTCACCACGCGAGCTCCGGCGGAGCGGGCGCGTTCGGCGGTCGCGTCCCGCGATCCGGAATCGAGCACCACCAGTTCGTCGACCAGGGTGCCCAGCAGCGGCCGAATACTGGACACCACATCAGCTACAGTGCGTTCCTCGTTCAGGGCGGGCAGCACCACCGATACGGTGCGGCCGTCCTTGGCCTCGGTCAATTTCTCGATCGCCCACGCGGGCTTGTCCCACGTATGTGTGACAGTCCAATCGAACGTCATACCAGACCTCGCAGGGTTCGTTCGGGGGGCCGGATGCCCTGGATCGCCGCGATCATGTCGACGACCCGCCGGGTCGCGGCGACCTCGTGGACTCGGAAGACGCGGGCGCCGGCCGCGGCCGACCATGCCGTTGCCGCCAATGTCCCCTCCAATCGCTGGGATAGTCCGACACCAAGAGTCTCTCCGATGAAATCCTTATTGCTCAGCGCCATCAAGACGGGCCATCCGGTGTTTACAAGACTGTCCACGGCCCGCAACAGTGCGAGCCCGTGATAGGTGTTCTTGCCGAAATCGTGGGTCGGATCGATCAGGATCGAATCCGCGGCGACGCCCGCCGCCCGCGCCGCCTCGGCCGCGGCCACCAGGGTGCCGGCGACCTCGGTCACCACATCGGCGTAGCGCACTCGATGCGGGCGGGTGCGCGGCCGCGCCCCGCCGGTGTGGCTGCACACGATCCCGGCGCCGGATTCGGCCGCCACACCCGCGAGGTCCGGGTCGGCCCCGGCCCAGGTGTCGTTGATCAGATCCGCACCCTCGGCCACCGCGACCCGCGCGACCTCACTGCGCCAGGTGTCCACGCTGATCAGCAGATCCGGATAGCGCTGCCGGATGGCCGCCACGAACGGTATCACCCGGCGGATCTCCTCGGCGGCGTCCACCTCATCGCCCGGACCGGCCTTGACACCGCCGATATCGACCAGATCCGTCCCCTCCTCGACGGCGCGGGCGACCGCCGCCATCGCCGCGGCGTCGGAGAAGTTCGCACCCGCGTCGTAGAAGGAATCCGGAGTCCGGTTCACGATCGCCATGACCAGCGCTCGGTCCGCCGCCACGGGCTTTCCGCACAACGTCGGCAACGGCGTCGGCGCAAGACTCATGCACGCGAGCCTAACGGGAGGGGCCCGGAGGCGGTAGCGCAGCGTCACCGCCGCAGGGGCCGTCCCGTTAGGCTCCAACCAACACCGCCTAACGGGACGGCCCGGAGGCGGTAGCGCAGCGTCACCGCCGGAAGCCCCCTCCCATCAAGCTCCAATCAACACCGCCTAATGGGACCCACTCGAAGGCGGTAGCGCGGCATCACCAGGCGGTAGCGCTACAGCCAGCGCCTCGAACGCGGCGGCCGGGCTCTCGGTGATGGTGATCCGGTCCAGCGCCGGGCGCCCCAGGAAACCCGCCTCCCGCAGCTCCCGCAACCAGCTGAACAACCCCCGATAGTGCCCGCCGGGATCCAGCACGACCACGGGTTTGTCGTGCAGACCCAGATATCCGCCGGTCCACGTCTCGAAGAATTCCTCCAGGGTGCCGATGCCACCGGGCAGGGTCAGGAAGGCGTCGGCGCGATCCTCCATGACCTGTTTGCGTTCCCGCATGGTGTCGGTGACGATCAGTTCATCGGCGTCCACATCAGCGACTTCCTGGTGGACCAGCCGCTTGGGGATCACTCCGGTGGTGTGCGCGCCGCCGCCGCGAGCGGCCACCGCGACGGCGCCCATCATCGATACGTGGCCGCCGCCGGAGACCAGTTGCCAGCCGCGCCGGGCGATTTCGGTTCCGACGTCGGCGGCCAGCCGCAGGGCCGCGGGGTCGGCTGCGCTGGCCGAGCAGTACACGCACACCGAGAACGCCCGCTCGGTCACCGCGGCCCCTCCATACCGACAGCGTCGCGGTCCCGATGTTCGGCCGCGTACCGCACGATCTCGACCACCTCGTCCACACTGTCGGTCAGCCGCATCAGATTCAGATCGTCCGGCGAGATCTTGCCCGAGCCGGCCGCGGTGGTCCGCAACCACTCGATCAGGCCCGACCAGTATCGGGTGCCGAACAGGACGACCGGGAACCGGGTGATCTTGTGGGTCTGCACCAACGTCAGCGCCTCGAACAATTCATCGAGGGTGCCGTATCCACCGGGCAGGCAGATGAACGCCTGCGCGTATTTGACGAACATGGTCTTGCGGGCGAAGAAGTACCGGAAGTTGATACCAAGATCGACCCAGTCGTTGAGGCCCTGCTCCATCGGCAGTTCGATACCCAGCCCGACCGAATATCCCCCGGCCTCACTGGCGCCGCGGTTGGCGGCCTCCATCGCACCCGGCCCGCCACCGGTGATCACGGCGAATCCGGCGTCGGCCAGCGCGGCGCCGATAGCGCGCCCGGCATGATATTCCGGGGTATCCACTTCGGTCCGCGCCGATCCGAAAATAGCCACCGCCCTGGGGATTTCGGCCAGCGTACCGAAGCCTTCGACGAATTCGCTCTGGATCCGCAGCGCCCGCCACGGATCGGTGTGCACCCAGTCGCTCGGTCCGCGACCGTCGAGCAACTGCTGGTCGGCCGTGCCGATGCCATGTTTGCGATCGCGCCGCACCATGATCGGGCCGCGATATCTCGGTCTCGATGGGGCCGAACTGGACGGGGGCGACTGCGAGGTGGGCGAATCCGGAAACTCGGGAGGTCCGGCCCCGGCATCGGCGGACCTGGAGTCGATGGCCATATCGCCAAACCTACCGCTGCGCCCGATGCCCGGTCAGATAGTTCCGCAGGATGTCGGCGACCGCGGTGATCTGGGCGGTCGGGACCCGTTCGTCGACCTTGTGGGCCAGATTCGGGTCCCCGGGACCGAAGTTGACCGCGGGGATGCCGCGCGCGGCGAACCGGGAGACGTCGGTCCAGCCGTATTTGGCCCGCACCCCGCCACCACCGTGGGCGTGTACCTGTTCGACGAGATCCTTCGCCGCCGCGGCCGACAACCCCGGCAGCGCGCCCGAGGCGCCGTCGGTGCGCTCGAAATTCAGATCCAGACCCGAGAACACCTCGCGCACATGATCGGTCGCCTGCGCCAGAGTCCGGTCGGGAGCGAATCGGAAATTGACCGTGACCTCGGCCGCGTCCGGCACCACGTTCCCGGAGACACCGCCGCCGATATCCACCGCGGACAATCCCTCCCGATACACACAGCCGTCGATCTCGACCTGGCGCGGTGTGTAGTCGGCGAGCCGCCGCAGCACCGGGGCCAGTTTATGAATCGCGTTGTCGCCCAGCCAGGCTCGTGCCGAATGCGCACGAGTTCCGGTCACGCCCAGACGCGCTCGCAACGTGCCCTGGCAGCCGGCCTCGATCCAGCCGGCCGAGGGTTCGCCGAGTACCGCGAGATCGCCGTCCAGCCAGTCCGGCAGTTCGCGTTCGATGCGGCCCAGGCCGTTGAATTCGGCGGCGATCTCCTCGCAGTCATAGAAGATCAGGGTCAGATCGCATACCGGATCGGCGACGGTGGCCGCCAGATGCAGGAATACCGCGTCCCCGGATTTCATATCGACGGTGCCGCAGCCGTGCAGCATCCGCTCACCGCCGACGCCGGTGAAGCGGCCCGGGACATTATCGGCGATCGGCACGGTGTCCAGGTGCCCGGCCAGGATCACCCGGGTGGGCAGACCGCGATCGGTGCGGGCCAGCACGGTATTGCCGTTGCGCAGCACCTCGAATCCGGTGGTCTGCTCGCGCAGTGCCCGTTCGACGAGGTCGGCGATGGCCGCCTCGTCCCGGGACACACTCGGGATGTCGACGAGGGCGGCGGTGATCGAGATCGGGTCGGCACGCAGATCGAGGCTCACCCGCACCACCCTAGTAATGTTGGATCCCGTGAGCACTCAGGGAGCAACTGCGGTCGGACTGGCGACGATCACCGTGAACGGCACGGTGCTGGATACCTGGTACCCGGATCCGGTACTCGGAGAATTCGCCGAATCCGGCACCGAACGCCTGGTCGCCGCGGATCCGGAGTACGCGCGTTTCGCCGAACTCGCCGGTCCGGACGAAGCCCGCCGGGTCGACGTGGTGGCGGTGCGCACCACGATCTCCGATCTGTCCGCGCCGCCGGCCGATACCCACGATGAGTACCTGCGTCTGCATCTGCTCTCGCACCGCCTGGTCGCGCCGCACGGACTCAATCTGGACGGGCAGTTCGGGCTGCTGGCCAATGTGGTGTGGACCAGTCACGGTCCGTGCGCGGTCGAGGAGTTCGAGCTGGTGCGGGCGAAGTTGCGCGCTCGCGGTCCGGTCGCCGTGTACGGGGTCGACAAGTTCCCGCGCATGGTCGATTACGTACTGCCCGCCGGGGTGCGCATCGCCGATGCCGACCGGGTACGCCTGGGCGCCCACCTGGCCGCCGGCACCACGGTCATGCACGAGGGGTTCGTGAACTTCAACGCCGGAACCCTGGGCGCGTCCATGGTCGAGGGCCGGATCTCGGCCGGTGTGGTGGTCGGCGACGGCTCCGATATCGGTGGCGGCGCGTCCATAATGGGCACCCTGTCCGGCGGCGGTAAGCAGGTCATCTCGATCGGTGAGCGCTGTCTGCTGGGCGCCAACGCCGGCCTGGGCATCTCCCTCGGCGACGATTGCGTCGTGGAGGCCGGGCTGTATGTCACCGCGGGCACCAAGGTCGCGCTGCCCGACGGCAACAGCGTCAAGGCCGCCGAACTGTCCGGCAGTTCGAATCTGCTGTTCCGCCGCAATTCGCTGTCCGGCAGCGTCGAGGTGGTCTCGCGCAAGGGCACCGGAATCGAGCTCAACGCCGCCCTGCACGCCAACTGAGCCCGCACACCGACCGAGCCGCGGCCGTGCGTCCCCCCTGGGGGTGCACACCTGCGGCTCAGTCGATTCCGAAGGCCAGCACCCGCTCCGGGGTGATCCGGATGAGCTCGCGCGAACCGCCGTCCAGATAGGTCGGGACGTCCCGCAATGCCTCGGCGACACCGCGGATCTCCAGGCACCGCACCTGCCACGGATCCACCGACGGCACATCGTCGACCACGAACGCCACCCGCTGCTCGCGAGCCAGATTGCGGAACTTCTGCGAGGCGCCCATATTGCGGCCCGCGATATCGATCGTGCCCAGGTCCGCGTTGTAGTGGAAGCCCACCGGATTGTTCTGCGGTGAACCGTCCGGGCGGATGGTGGCCAGCCGGCCCAGCCGTTGGCCGGCCAGGTATTCGATCTGGGCTGCGGACAGCGTTGCGGTCATGCTCCGACCTTAGGACCTCGAGTGCGCTCGAGGTCAATTCGGTACTCAGCCGAGCAGCTTCTTGCGCACCTTGCCCATCGCGTTGCGCGGCAGCTCACTGACCTGGACCACCTCGCGCGGTCGCTTATGATTCGAAAGTCGCTGGGCGACAAACTCGATCAGCTCCGATTCGGATATCTTCTCCGAATCGCGCGGGACCACATAGGCGCGGATGCGCTGGCCCAGATCCGCGTCCGGAACCCCGATCACCGCCACCTCGGCGATCGCCGGATGGCCCAGCAGGCAGGTTTCGATCTCCCCCGCGCCGATCCGATAGCCCCCGGATTTGATCAGATCTACCGAGGCCCGGCCCACGATGCGATGGAATCCGCCGGTGTCGATCGCGGCCACATCGCCGGTGATGAACCAGCCATCCGCGGTCCAGGATTCGGCGGTGGTCTCGGGCCGGCCCAGATATCCGTCGAACAGCATCGGACCACGCACCTGCAATCCGCCGATACTCTCGCCGTCGTGGGGAACCGGGGCACCGGCCTCATCACGCAGTCTGGTCTGGACTCCGGCGACGGGCAGGCCCACCCATCCCGGGCGCCGCTCACCGTCGAATCGGGTCGACAGGGTGATCATGGTTTCGCTCATCCCGTACCGCTCGACCGGATCGTGACCGGTCAGCTCGCGCAGCCGCTCGAACACCGGGACCGGCAGCGGCGCACTCCCGGAGACCAGCAGGCGGGCCGCCGACAGCCGCCGCGCGGCATCGGGATCCTCGGCGATCCGCGACCACACCGTCGGCACCCCGAAATAGATCGTCCCCGCAACTTCGGAATAGGCGGCGGGAGTGGGCTTTCCGGTGTGCACCAGGCGGCTGCCGATCCGCAGCGGCCCCAGCACGCCGAGGATCAGCCCGTGCACGTGGAACAGCGGAAGACCGTGTACGAGAGTGTCTTTCGAGGTCCACCCCCACGCGTCGAACAACGCGTCCAGTCCCGCCGCGATGGCGCCGCGACTGAGCATCACCCCCTTGGGCGAACCCGTGGTACCCGAGGTGTAGAGGATGAAAGCCGTCGTCCGCGAGTCAGGTTCGGGATAGCGATGCCACGACCGCGCGTACGCACGCACCGGAACCACCGGCAGTGTGGGGCTCTCGGGCGCCTCGCCGAGCCAGGCGCGGGCCCCGGAATCGGCCAGAATATGGCCGAGTTCGGCGGATCCGGCATCCGGCGGCACCGGAACCGCCGTCACCCCGGCGATCAGGCAGCCCACAATTGCCAGCACCGTGGTCGCGGTGGGCCGGGCCAGGATCGCGACCCGATCCACACCCGCGATCCGCTCGGCCACCGAGGTCGCCGCGCCCACCAGATCACTGCGGGAGAGTGTGTGCCCGTCGATGGTGACCGCGTCGGTGAGATCGTGGCCCGCGGCGACCGCGGCGGGATTCAGCGAGGGCAGCAGCGAACGGTGAGACATCGGCCAAATCTATCAATTCCGCCGATCAGCGACGCGAATCCGAGATCAGGACGCGGACCGGTCCCCAGCCGGATCCGGCAGCACCCGGAATCCGGGGACCACATGGTCGCGGGCGAAGGCCCGCCCGGCGGCCTCATCGTCCACCGGGATCAGCGTCTGCGGGGTCAGCGCGAGCGAGAGGGCGTTGCGCGCGACCATCTCCGCCTGCGGCAGCGGGTCGTACCGCGATACCTTGCCCTCGGCCTGCAGCCTGGTGATGAATTCGGCGACGTAGTCGCGGCCCAGTTCCACCACGGGCGCGCCCTGGACGGTCAGATACGGCAGGATGGTCTCGGGTTCGGTGTCCAGCAGCCGATCGAGCAGTTTGTTCCCGCGCAGGCCGTTGAGGAAGGCGATGAACAATTCGACGATCTGGTCCTCGGCGCTGGCATCGCGATCGATCTGCTGCTGCACCGCGGCATCGACGCGGTCGATGAATTGCCGTGCCTGCCATAGCCCCACGGCCTGGATCAGATCGGACTTGCCGGCGAATCGCCGATACAGGGTGGCCAGTGACAGCCGACCGCGCCGGGCCACCTCGACCATGCTGGTCCGCTTGATCCCGAAGTCCAGGAATGCCAGCAGTGCGGCCTCGAGCACCGTGCTCTGATTGCGATCCTCGCCCCCGGCACCCCGCACCATGGGCAGGAGCCGAGCGGAGATGTTCGCGGAAGGCGCCTTCGTCATCTCATCACCTCGACACACCGATAACACTGGCAAGCTGACAACCCCGACAAGCTGACACGCTCATCTTTCCATATCGTCACTCACACCCGGGCGGCGGTGACATTCCGTTGACAGCACCACCGTCCTCCGTTGACAGCACCAACGCTCGGTGAGAAGGTTGGTAATAAATCTTCTCACACTGTCTCCCGCTCGTCGGGAAGAACCGGAGATCAGCCACCGATGACCGCCCACCTGCACGAGGCCGATCACTCCCCGGAACCCCGGGATGCGGAGTTGACGCCCGAATCGGTCCGCGAACACCTCGACGGCGTCGCCGCGTTCCTCGGGGGCGCGGCGAACGTGATCATGCAACTGAGCCTGCCACCGGTCGGCTACGGCGTCCTGGAGAGCCCGGTCGACAGTGGTGCCGTGACGGTACACCCGCTCAAGCGACTGCGCACCACCCTGACCTATCTGGCCGTGGCCTGGATGGGCACCGAGGAAGACCGGATCGCCTACCGGGAGGCGGTCAACACCTCCCACCGCCCGATCCACTCCAAGCCGGGCGCCGCGGTGCGCTACAACGCCTTCGACCCCAATCTGCAACTGTGGGTCGCCGCCTGCCTGTACTGGGGTGTCGACGATCTCTACACCCGCATGCGCGGTCCGATGGACCCCGAATTCGCCGAGCGCTTCTACCAATACAGCGCGCGCCTGGGCACCACCCTGCAGATGCGCCGGGAGATGTGGCCGGCGACGCGCGCGGACTTCTATCGGTACTGGGAGACCAACCTGGCCACCAAGAGTATCGACGGCCCGATGCGGGACTACTTCAACGATCTGATCGATCTGCGGATGATCCCGAAGCCGCTGCAATGGGTCTTCAGCCGATTCCATCGCTTCACCGTCACCGCGCTGCTGCCGCAGCATCTGCGCGATGAGATGGGTATGGAGTGGACCGACCG
>JAFMQT010000474.1 GCA_017354515.1 Nocardia sp.
TTTCGACCTCGGTGCGCGAGTGAGCTCAGTACGCGGGTGCCACACCGGCCGGACGACCGGCCTCGAGCCGCGATTTCACCTCGAACGACATTCGCTTGCCGGCGACCCGGCGGGATTTGTTGGCCGCCATCAGCGTTCGCGAGGATAAAGCATCCGCACCCGGAGGTTCGGCATGCAGAAAGTAATGCAGGATGACCCCGTCCAGCGACGGTTCCAGCCACACCTCCATGGTGCCGACCAGCGGGCCCGAGATCGACCAGCGAATTCCCTTGTCGCCCCGGTCCTCTCGAACCTCGAGGATCAGGTCGGGCCACCAGCGCCGCCATCGATCGCGATCGGCCAGTACCTCGGCGACCGCGCTACCCGGGGCGGCGACGAAGGTCTGATCGGCCACCTGGATCGTGCTCACCGGTGGACCTCGCTCGACTGGCGCTCGCTCATGGCTGCCGAGCCTACTGGGTCGGGCCCGGAGGCGGAAACGGAGTGTCACCACGCAGGGCGCCCCAGTAGGCTCCCACAAACACCGCCTACTGGGTCGGGCCCGGAGGCGGAAACGGAGTGTCACCACGCAGGGCACCCCAGTAGGCTCCCACAAACACCGCCTACTGGGTCGGGCCCGGAGGCGGAAACGGAGTGTCACCACGCAGGGCCGCGAAGCCTCACCCCGCCGGGGAGCCGACCGCCCCCTGGCGCGGATCACCGCCGAGCAAGGTGTGCAGCCGCCGGCCCAGCACATCCCAGCGCCACTGCTCGGCCACCCATTCGCGACCGGCGGCACCCATCCGCGCGGCGGCATCGCGATCGGAGAGGATGTCCACGATCGCGGTGATGATCTCCTCCTCCCGGCGGCCGTCGACCACCGTGCCGGTGCGCCCCTCGAGGACGGTTTCCGGTGCGCCGCCGGAGGTTCCGGCCACGACCGGCACTCCGGTCGCCGAGGCCTCCAGGTACACGATGCCCAGTCCCTCCACATCCAGTCCGGCGCCGCGGGTGCGTGCGGGCATCGCGAACACGTCGGCGATGGTGTGGTGAGCGGCCAGTTCCGCGGCCGGCACTCGTCCGGTGAAGACCACGTCGTCGTCCAGTTCCAGGGACCGCACCATCGCGCGCAGCGTGTCCTCGTACGGACCGCCCCCGGCGATGACCAGGACCGCGCCGTCGACCTTGCGCCGGATATCGCGCATCGCCCGGATCAGCATGTCCTGTCCCTTGCGGGGCACCAGCCGCGACAGGCACAGCACCGTCGGCCGCTCTCCCAGCCCGTATCGGGCCCGCAGTTCGGCGCGCGCGGCCGGATCGGGGCGGAAGACGGTGCTGTCCACCCCCGGCGGCAGATATTCCAGCGCGGCCCGGGAGCCGAAGGCGGAGGCGAAGCGGCGCCGGGTGTATTTGCTGACATAGGTGATGGTGTCGGTGTGATCGCCGATCACCCGCAGCACCTGCCGGGCGCCCGGCAGCATGGACCATCCCACCTCGTGTCCGTGGGTGCTGGCCAGGATTCGGCGCGCACCCACTCGGTGCAGTGCCGGAGACATCAGCGCGAGCGGCGCGGCAGCGCCGAACCATACCGTCTCGCAGTCATATTCGCGCATCAGCCGCACCGCGCGCCGAAGCACCAGCGGGGTCGGCAGCATCAGCGTGGTCCGGTGCCGCACCACCGGGAACGGCTGGCGGGCATCGAATCTGGTGTGCGAATCCCCCCGCCAGCGCGGCGCGTAGACCACCAGCTCCTCCGGTGGCAGGCAGCGCGCCAGCGAATGGACATAGGATTGGATCCCGCCCGGCCGAGGCGGAAAGTCGTTCGTGATCAGCAGCGTCCTGGCCATGGGCCGAGTCTATGGGTGCGCCTGCCCCGGCCCCGCCCCTAGGTCGCGGCGCGGGCGGCGATCCATTGCCGCCACGCCGTCACGAATTCATCGTGTCCGATCCCCAGCACGTCGCGCATCCCACGGTCGAGGGCGGGTCCGTCCTGCGGGCCGGTGGCCAATCGGCGATAGAGCGCGACGAGGGCGCGTTCACCGAACCGCTCGGCGACGAAGGCATTGGCGGACCAGGCCTGTTCATAGGCCGCGGCGGGATCGCCGGCGGCGTTGTCCGGGGTGAAGGCCGCATCGACCGGCAGATCCGCGGGCAGATCTCCGGCACGGGCACGTGCGGTGACCGTCGGCGCGGACCGCGCGAACCGTTGCCCGTCGCCGCGCCGCCCGCAGTATTCGGCGAACCCCTCGAGCACCCACTGCGGCGAACCGTCCACGGTGCGGGCGCGGGCCGCGATATGGGTGAGTTCGTGGCGCAGGGTCTCGCGCAGCCCGTCCGGCCCCAGCCGCGTCCCCGCGTCCGCCGCGAAAACCACCCGCTGCCCGGTGGGTTGTCGCCCGGGCACGACGGGATCGGACACCGACGCGGCCGCGACCTCGGTCGACACCGAACCCTGCGAATGGGTCAGGGCCGCGAATTCCGAGTCGTCGGAGGCGACGGCGACCACGGCCGCGCGCGCCCAGTCCGTTCCCCACACCGCGCTCACCGCGTCGACCGCGGGACCGATCTCGGACGCGAGCCGATCGACATCGGCCTGCCGGCTCGAATGTCCCAGCACCACCGACGAGTGCCCAGGCGATCCCGGAACCTGGTGTGTGACAACGGGTGCGTAGGACGACATCACCCGGCGCAATTCCGGAAGCTGCGGATCGGCGGGCGCCGAGCTTCCGGTCGAGCACGCCGCCATCAGCACGGCACCGGCCAGCGCCGCCGCGGCGGCCGAGACGAATCGCCGGATTACGGCATTCCGATCCAGTAGCGCCGCGCCGAGTTGAACGGGAAGGATGCCATCGACTGCACCTTCACCGGGACGCCGAAGGTGGACGCGTGCAAGATATTTCCGTTACCGGCGTAGATGCCGACATGGGAGATGTCGGAGTAGAAGAACACCACATCACCGGGCTGCAACTGATCCTTGGACACCGGCGTGCCGACCGTGGCCTGCTGTTCACTGGTGCGCGGCAGGTTGATCCCGACATGATGGAACGCCCACTGCACCAGGCCCGAGCAGTCGAACTGGTCCGGTCCGGTGGCCCCCCACACGTAGGGGTCGCCGACTCGGGTGAGCGCGGCAGCCAGTGCGCTGGTGCCGCTGCCGGGCACCAGACCCTTGAGCAGGCCGTCGCGGTCGAATCCTGGCGGGAACAGCGATCCGGCGAGGGTGGTGCGTTCACCGGCCGACAGCGAACCCCAGGCCTGAATCACCTGGGCCATCGCACCCTGCAGATCCGCGCGCTTGTGCTCGAGATCGCCGCGGACCTGGTCGGCCTTGTGCGAGGCGGCCTGGGCGGCGTCGGAGGCGGTCTTGGCGGCGGCCTGGGCGGCGGTGGCCTTGGCGGTGGCCTTGCTGAATTGGGCGAGCTGTTCACCGGTCTGCGCGGACAGCACATCCAGCGTGGACATCTGGTCGAGCATCTGCTGAGGGGAGTCCGAAACCAGCAGGGAGAACAGGCGATTGGTGCGCGCGCCCTGATAGGCCGCGGCGGCGGTGCGGTCCACCGCCGGCTGATAGCGGGCGACCTCGGCCTTGGCCGCGCCGACGGCCTGATCGGCGGCGGTCAGTTTGCCGGCGGCGTCGCGGGCGGCGGCATTCTTGGCGTCCAGATCGTTCTGCGCGGCCAGGGCCTGCTGGTTGAGCTGCTCGGATTGATGGGACAGGTCGACCAGG
>JAFMQT010000147.1 GCA_017354515.1 Nocardia sp.
ACCGATTTCTCCAAGGACTCCGGACGCAGTGAACTGCGCCTGGCGGCCGAGGCCGTGACCGCGGCCCTGGCCGATGCCGGTCTGACGGCCGCCGATGTGGACGGTCTGACGACCTTCACCATGGACACCAATACCCAGGCCGCCGTGGCCCGGGCGGCGGGAATCCCGAGTCTGACGTTCTTCAGCAATATCCCGTTCGGCGGGGGCGCCGCGGCCGCGACCGTGCAGCAGGCGGCGATGGCGGTGGCCACCGGTGTCGCGGATGTGGTTGTGGCATACCGGGCTTTCAACGAGCGGTCGGGAAATCGCTTCGGCCAGTTCGCGACCCAACTCGCCACCGGTAACCCGAGCTCGTCGGGGGTGGACAACGCGTTCTCCTACACCCACGGGCTGGGTACCCCGGCCGCGCAGGTGGCGATGGTCGCGCGCCGGTATATGCACGTATACGGGGCCACGAGTGAGGATTTCGGGCGGGTCGCGGTCGCCGATCGCCGCCACGCCGCGGTGAATCCGGCCGCCCACTTCTACGGTAAACCGATCACCCTGGCCGATCATCAGGCCTCGCGCTGGATCGCCGAACCGCTGCATCTGCTGGATTGCTGTCAGGAGACCGACGGCGGTATCGCGCTGGTGATCACCTCCGCCGAACGTGCCCGGGATCTGCCCAACAAACCCGCGCTGATCGCCGGCGCGGCGCAGGGGTCCGGCGCCGACCAGTACGTGATGACCAGTTACTACCGGGACGCCATGACCGGACTGCCGGAAATGGGCCTGGTCGGCGAGCAACTCTGGGCGCAGAGCGATCTGCGGCCGGAGGATATGCAGGCCGGAATCCTCTACGACCACTTCACCCCGTTCGTGCTGATGCAGCTCGAGGAACTGGGGTTCTGCGGTCGCGGTGAGGCCCGGGACTTCATCGCCGACGGTGCGATCGAGATCGACGGGAAGTTCCCGCTCAATACGCACGGCGGTCAACTCGGCGAGGCCTATATCCACGGGATGAACGGCATCGCCGAGGGGGTGCGGCAGATCCGCGGCACCTCGGTCAATCAGGTCGACGGTCTCCGCAACATCGTCGTCACCGCCGGAACGGGCGTGCCGACCTCCGGGCTGGTGCTGACCGCGGACTGATCGGGAGCGCCGGGCCGGGGCGACCGGTCCGGCGGGGACCGCGACCGTCTGCGAGTGAAGCGGTCCCGTTTGGACAATCACGCGGCCACAGACCCTTCGGTCTGTGCTCGGTCACAGATTCTTACGCCGTCCATCGAATCCGTCACCGAATATCGTCCGAGCAGTACGTTCGGTGTCACCATTTCCCTCCTCGCGGACTGTTCGGCATGTAACGATGTGCCTGCTCATTCAGGTTCGTCAGCATTCGGAGAGTTCCGTGGCCGCGGTCAGAACGGCGATTCCACGTGCGACCGGGTTGGTCGCGTTGATGGCGTGTGTCGTTGTGGCGCTGCGCGGACAGCTGCCCGGATCCGATCACCCGCTGCACGCCCAGTCCCAGCCATCGAGTCCCTCGGTGGTGGCGATCGCGCTGATGCCGGTGCTCACGCTGGTTTCGGTGGTCATCCTGCTGGCCGGGGTGCTGACCAGCCAGCATCGACTGCCGCTGGCCATGGCCGAGGATGATCGGGACCGCAAACGCCGGAATTTCCGGCTGGGCCGGTTCGGCGTGGCGATCCTGCTGGCCGGTACCGCATTGACCGCGGTCGCCGCGCTCATGGTCGGGATCTATCTGCTGGTCGGAGGGCGCCCGCACGAGAACGCGCCGGCTCCGCCGACCGCGACGGCGGCGCCCACGCCCACTGCGGCGCCCGCAACGCCGACACCGCAGCCCGGGCCGTTCTCCGAGACGCCGGGGCTCAATGGGGCGGCGCTGGTCATGGTGGGTATTGCTGCAGCGGTCCTGGTCGCCGTCGCGATCATCGGATTGGTCGTGGTCACCGTCACGATCCATCGCCGCGGCGCCGGCCCCGGACTGCTGCCCCCGCCCGCCGCGGAGGACAAACCGGTATCGCTGGCCGAGGTGGCCGAAATGGGCCTGGCCGCCATGATGGCCTCCGGACAGGATCCGCGCGGTGCGATCATCTCCTGTTACGGCGCTATGGAATCGGGCCTCACTCAGGCGCGCAGTGCGGTGCCGCTGGTCTCGGATACGCCCTCGGAGGTGCTGGCTCGCGCCTTCGATCGCGGCGCACTGCACGACGCCTCCGCCCGGGAACTGGTGACGCTGTTCGAGGAGGCCCGCTTCAGCCCGCATGCGATGCTCAACTGGCAGCGGTTGCGCGCCGAACAATTACTGCGCATCGTGATGACCGATCTGCAGGGGGCACAGCTGTGAACCGGATGACCATTGTCGTCACCGCGATCGTCGTGGTGGTGGTGATCGAACTGATCGGCTGGGGCCGGGGCGGGGCGCTGCTGATGGCGCTGGCGGGCATCCCGGTGCTGGGCGCGCTGGCCATGCTGGTGCGATCACTGCTGGAACAAACTCGCCCACAGGATGATTCGTCCCTCGATGACGGCGAGATGCAGAACGGCCCGGCCGAGATGCTCGACCGCTGGCATGCGCGCGCCCAGATGCTGACCGACCGTGCCGACGGCACCCGTGCCGATTGGGATCGTTATCTGCGCCCGCTGGTGGCCAAGGAGTTCGAATTGTCCAGCGGCCACCGAATTGCCAAGAACCGCAGTGTGACCGAGACCGTCGGGCGTAACCAATTCGGGCCCGAACTGTGGCGCTGGGTTGATCCGGCCGAGTCGGCGACGCGCGATCAAACCACCCGCGCCCCTGGGCGCGGAGCGCTGGAGGAGATTCTGCGCCGCCTGCAGGAGATGTGAAATGACCGGTACAACAGTGAGATCGGATATGACGAACCCTCTGGACATGACAGTCGCGCGCACCGAGGCGGTGCTGCGGGAGATATCCCGAGTGGTGGTGGGCAAACGCGAAGCATTACAGTTGATCATGGTTGCCGTGCTGTCCGGCGGCCATATCCTGATCGAGGATCTGCCGGGGCTCGGCAAGACGCTCATCGCCCGGTCCTTCTCCGCCGCACTGGGTTTGAGCTTCACCCGGGTGCAGTTCACGCCGGATCTGCTGCCCGCGGATCTGATCGGTTCGACGATCTACGATATGCGTTCGGGCCGGTTCAACTTCCGGCGCGGGCCGGTGTTCACCAATATGCTGCTCGCCGACGAAATCAACCGCACCCCGCCCAAGACGCAGGCGGCGCTGCTGGAGGCGATGGCCGAGGGGCAGGTCAGCATCGACGGTGAAACCTTCCCGTTACCACAGCCTTTCATCGTTCTCGCCACCGACAATCCGATCGAGTACGAGGGCACCTACCCACTGCCCGAGGCGCAGCTGGATCGGTTCTCGCTGCGGTTGAAGCTGGGATATCTGTCCGAACAGGACGAGACCCAGATGATCCGTCGCCGGCTCGAACGGGGTGCGACGTCCCCGCAGGTCGGTCAGGTTGTCGACCCGCACGGGCTGCAGGAGATGCGGCAGGCGGTCGAATATGTGACCGTCCATCCGGATGTGGTCGACTATGTGGTGGCGCTGGCGGCCGCGACCCGCAGCCACCCGCAGGTGGAAGTCGGGGCGAGCCCGCGCGCGGAATTGGATCTGGTGCAGATGGCACGGGCGCGGGCGCTGCTGCTCGGGCGCGACTACGTGGTCCCCGAGGATGTGAAGGAACTGGCCGTGGTGGCCGTCGCCCATCGCATCACCTTGCGGCCGGAGATGTGGGTGCGCCGCGTTCGCGGTGAGGATGTCATCGCCGAGTTGCTGCGCCGGCTGCCCGTTCCCCGCGCCTCGATGACATGAGACATCGCGACCGTTCCGCGACCACCGAGGTCGAATTGCCTTGGCGACCATCACCTCTGGTGTACATGCTGGCGATCGCCGCGGCGGCGGCGCTGGTCGCGTCGGTGATGCTGGCGCGCTGGCAGCCGGCGGTCTTCGCCGCGCCCATGCTCGGGGTGCTGGCCTCGGCTCCGCTTCAGTTGGCGCGCACCAGGGTTCAGGTCGATGGCGGCGGCGTGCAGCGCTGCTTCGAATCCGAGGAGGTGAGTCTGACGGTCGCGGCCTTCGTCGAGCGCGGTCATGCCCTGCTGCGCTGCCGTCCCGATCCGGTGGACGGACTCGATATCCGGACCGAGGAATCCTCCGATTCCGGGCTCGCTCCCGCGGCTCTGCGACTGGCGGTGACGACGCGGCGCTGGGGCCGCTACCCGGTCACCGCGGCCCTGACCGCCTCGAGTCCGGCCGGCCTGGCACATGCCAAGCTCAGCGTTCCGGCCGGTGAGGTGTATGTGTATCCGATCGCCGACCCGCAGACCATGCGGATGCCGCGCACCGAACTCCCCGAGCGGATGGGCACCCATCTGACCCGCCGCCACGGTCCCGGCGTGGAGTACGCCGATATCCGCGCATTCGCCCCGGGCGATCAGCTGCGCACGGTGAACTGGCCGGTCAGCGCCCGGCGCGGCCGGCTCTACGTGACCGAGCGGCTGACCAACCGGGCCGCCGATGTGATGATTCTGCTCGACACCTCACTGCAGGCGCCGGGCCCGGCCTCGGATTCGATGGAGTTCAGTGTGCGCGGGGCAGCGCAGGTGGCCCAGAGCGCGCTGCAGGCCGGCGACCGCACCGCGGTGGTCTGCCTGGGCCGCGAACCGCGCTGGTTGCGCCCCGATATCGGGCGCCGCCAGTTCTATCGGATCGTGGACACCGTGCTGGCGGTGGGCAGCGAACATGTGCCCACCTCGGGAACCCTGGCCCCGCACGCGGCGGTGCCGATCGGGGCGATCGTCGTCGGCTTCTCCACCCTGCTCGATACCGAATTCGCCTTGGCCCTCATCGATCTGCGCAAACGCGGGCATCCGGTGGTGGTGGTCGACGTGCTGCGCGGAACCCCCTTCACCGGGAAGCTGGACCCGACGGTGGCGCGGATGTGGCAACTCGAGCGCGCCGCGATGTATCGCGATATGGGCCAGGTCGGTGTGGATGTGGTGGCCTGGTCGGAGGGGACCCGGCTGGATCAGGTGATGCGGCTGCTGCCCGACCACCGGCGGATGGTGCGGGTGCGGCGATGACGAAATTCCTGGCTGTGCTGTCCGGTCTGCTGCTGACCGTCGCGGTGACACTGGTCCTGCCCTGGGCGGGCCTGGCGGTCCTGATCGCGGTGGTGGCGGGGTGGTGGTCGCGGCCGCTGGCAGTGGTGGCTGTGCTGATCGCCGCCGGTGCGCTGGCCTGGTCCGATACCGGTGCCCTGGCGGCCGCCGGAACCGGTGTGGTGGCCACCACATTTCTGCTGAATATCGCGACCGTCCACGCTCCCGCGGGTGTGGTTCCGACCACATTGCCCTCGGCGGTCGGGGCCTTGACGTTCGCCGGCGCCGCACTGCTGGCGGCGCTGCTCCCGGTGCGTTTCGCGTGGCTGCCACTGCTGGCCCCCGCACTGGTGATCGTGCTGTTCGCGCTGATCGTGCGGGGTTTATCGATTCGGCCGAAGCCACCGGCGGCACCCGCGGGCGCCGAGTCACCTCCGCCGTAGGCCCGATGGACCCCCCGCGCGCGGGGGGCGACCGCGCGCACGGGGTGTCCTGTTGCACTACTACACGATGTCGTGGTTTTCTACTACGCCTTGTAGTCTGACGCCATGTGGATTATCCCGATCATCGCTGTCATCTGTTCGGTCGCGATCGCCGGCCTGTTCGCCACCGGCTTCCCGGACTGATCAGTCGGTGAAGGTCAGCCGCACACCGCTGAGTACCGCCGCATCGTCACGCTCGACCACCGTCGCCGCAATGGTCAGCTCATTGCCCTCGCGCCAGATCCGGGAGCGAATCGTCTCACCCGGATACAGCACGCCCGCGAACCGCGCCCGGAAACCGGTCACCCTGCCGCTATCGGAATCGAGCACGGTATCGGTCGCGGCCTTGCAGACCAGGCCGTAACTGCACAGCCCATGCAGGATCGGATTGGGGAAACCGGCGCCCCGGGCGAATTCGGGATCCGAATGCAGCGGATTGCGGTCACCACACATCCGGTACAGCAGCGCCTGCTGCGGCAAGGTCGGCGTGAGAATTTCGAAATCCGGTGTGCGATCGGGCAATTCGACCTTGTTGCTGGGGCCGCGCTCGCCGCCGAATCCGCCCTCACCCTTCGCGAAGATGGACGAGATATCGGTCCACAACGGCTCGCCCTCGGAGTCGGTGATGGTCAGTTCGCGGGTCAGCACCGCCGCCGAACCCTTGTCCCAGAGTTCGGTGACCTTGCCGGTGGCGGTGGCCTTACCCGTGGCCGGAATCGGCCGGTGCACCACGATTTCCTGACTTCCGTGCACCACCTTGGCCAGGTCGATGGTTACGCCCGGATACTCCACCTTGGGCGGTTCGGTATCGCCCAGGGTGGTCGCGACGGTCGCGAAACTGGGCAGCACCTGCGGCCGCTTGTCATCGAGATAACGCAGCTCGCCGGGATCGGTCCAACGCGCGCCCGCGCCGAGTCCGAGGTGGTACAGCTGCACATCCGAGGGTGCCCAGGAGAACTCCTGGCTCGGAAGTTCCGCTCCCAGAGCGGTTTTCAGATCGATCGGCATACCGTTACTCCTACTCGCCCGCCGCGCCGGCGTCGGCCGGGGCGGACTTCGACTTCCCGACGATATCCATGACGGCCAGATAACCGAAGGTCAGCGCGGGCCCGATGGTCGCGCCGGGCCCGGCGTAGGTGTGCCCCATCACCGGAGTCGAGGAGTTACCCGAGGCGTACAGCCCCTCGATCACGGTGCCGTCCGGGCGCAGCACCCGCGCCGCGCAGTCGGTGACCAGACCCCCCTTGGTGCCCAGATCGCCCGGCACGATCTTGGCGGCATAGTACGGGCCCTGAATCAGTTCGGCCAGACAGGGATTCGGCTTCACGGTCGGATCACCGTAGTAGCGGTCATAATGGCTCTTGCCGCGTCCGAAGTCCTCGTCCACGCCGGACTCGACGAAGGAGTTGAACCGCTCGACGGTGGCGCCGAGCTTATCGGCCGGAACCCCGATCTTGTCGGCCAGTTCGGCCAGCGAATCGGCCTTGACGATATTGTCGTTCTCCATCCAGCGCGCGGGAATCTTCTGCCCCGGCTGCAGGCCCGCGAAGATATAGCGGTTGCGGTAGCGCTGATCGAAAACCAGCCAGGCCGGGATGTGCTCGCCCGGACCCTCGCCCTGACCCCATTTCCCGCCGTACATCGCGTGCACGGCCTCGACATAGGGTGCCGACTCGTTCGCGAAGCGCTCACCCCGGTCGTTGACCATGATCGCGCCGGGCAGATTGCGTTCGGCCAGGGCGAACCACGGCTTACCGTTCTTGAAGATGGTCGGCCCCCACCACGCGTCCTCCATCAGCGCGGTGTCGGCGCCCACCGCGATACCGGCCCGGATGCCGTCACCGGTATTGGCCGCCGCGCCGGTGGTCCACTCGGTGCCGATGGGCTGGCGCTGATATTTGGCGCGCATCTCGGCATTGTGCTCGAAGCCGCCGGTGCCCAGCACGACTCCGTAGCGGGCCTTGAACAGCGTCTCCGCACCGTCGACGGTGGCCTTGACGCCGACCACGCGCCCGCCGGCGGTGACCAGTTCGGTCATCGGGGTATTCAGCAGCACCGGCACGTCGGCGTCCATCAGCCCCTTGCGCAGGCCCGCGATGATCGCCTGGCCCATCCCCACGATGTGCTTACCGGTCCACTTGGCCAGATAGGTCCGCGCGCCCACTCGCATCGCCCGCATCATGCCCTTCGGGTGGCGGCGGATCAGATTCAGGCGTACGAAGTCGGTCTGCATGACCACCACGTTCAGCGGCGCCTTGGCATAGGCGGGTTCCAGATTGGCGGCCTCGTCGCCGAGCGTTTTCAGATCGAACGGCTTCGGCTCGCAGGACCGGCCCGAGGGCAGGCCGCCCGGTGCCTCCGGGTGGTAGTCGGAGTAACCGGGAACCCAGGTCATCTTCAGTGGGCTGTGATCGAGGACGAAGTCGAAGGCCTCGGCGCCGCGATCGATATAGGTATCGATCTTCTCCTTCGGCACCACATCGCCGATGATGGAGTGCAGGTAGCGGCGGGCTTCCTCCCGGTCGTCGGGCCGGCCGGAGGCCTTCAGCGCCTTATTGCCCGGAATCCACACCCCGCCCCCACTACGCGCGGTCGAGCCGCCGTAGTGCGCGGCCTTCTCGATGATCACCGCGCGCAGGCCGTGGTGCGCGGCGGTGAGGGCGGCGGTCATCCCGGCGGCGCCGCTGCCGACCACCACCACGTCGTATTCCCGATCAGTCATGTAGAACACGTTATAGAATCAAACCGGCTTCGGTCTATATTGATCTGGCAGATGGGAGTGCTGAGGCGAGAATATGCAGGAAAACTCGTTTCAGTTTCCGTCCCGGTAACCCACCGGCCCCGATGGAAGGAACAAGCGTGCTGTCCGACGCGGTACGGAGTGAACTGGCCGCCGAGCTCGCGGTCGCGGAGCGGGATCGAGAGCCGATCGATCCGCTGGTCTCGCGGTATCCGGCCATCGATGTGGTGGACGCCTACGAGGTCCAGCTGATCAACATCAGGAAGCGGGTGGCCGCCGGTGCGAAGGTCATCGGCCACAAGGTCGGCCTGTCCTCGAAGGCCATGCAGGAGATGATGGGCGTCGACGAACCCGACTACGGCCATCTGCTGGCCGATATGCAGGTGTTCGAGGATCAGCCGGTGGACACCGCCGGTTATCTGTTCCCGCGCGTGGAGGTCGAGGTCGGCTTCGTGCTGGGCGCCGATCTGCCGGGCGAGGAATGTACCGAGGCCGATGTGCTCGCCGCGACCGTGGCCTATGCCCCGGCCATCGAGCTCATCGACACCCGCATCAAGAATTGGAAGATCGCGCTGTGCGACACCATCGCCGATAACGCGTCCTCGGCCGGGTGGGTACTCGGCCGCGAGCGGGTCGCGCCGGACCGGCTCGATATCAAGGCCATCGACGCCACCCTGACCCGCAACGGCGAGGTGGTCGCACAGGGCCGCAGTGACGCGGTCCTCGACGATCCCACCACCGCGGTCGCGTGGCTGGCCCGCAAGGTCGCCTCCTTCGGGGTGCGGTTGACCGCCGGTGACATCGTGCTACCCGGTTCCTGTACACGCGCCATCGACGCCCGCCCCGGTGATGATTTCCACGCCGAGTTCGCCGGACTCGGCTCTGTCCGTTTGCGTTTCAGCTGAGGAGTTTCGAGTGCCTAGCAATGGAAAAGTGACAGCTGCGATAGTCGGCTCC
>JAFMQT010000475.1 GCA_017354515.1 Nocardia sp.
AGCGGATCGAACAGCTGCTGCGCCCGCTGGCGGTTCGAGATGTCGAACAGGTGACCCTGCACGGGGCGCGCGGCCGAATGCTGGCCGAGGATATGCGTTCACCTCTGGATCTGCCGGTGTTCCGCAATTCCGGGATGGACGGGTACGCGGTGGACGCGAAGGCGGTCGCGCTGACACCGGCGCGGCTGCCGATCGCGGAGGTGGTGGCCGCAGGCCAGGGCGGTCCGGAGCGGCTGACCGAGGGAACCGCCGTGAAGGTGATGACCGGAGCGCCGATCCCCGCTGGGGCGGACTGTGTGATCCCGGTCGAGGACACCCGCGTCGAGCAGCATCACGTGATCGTCGAACGTGGCCGCGACGCAGGCGATTTCGTTCGGGAGGCCGGTTCGGATATCCGAACCGGCGAACTTCTGACCCCCGCGGGAGCGCTCCTGACTCCGAGCCGGATCGCGGCACTGGCCGCGGTCGGGATCGGTGCGGTCAAGGTGGCGCGGCGGCTGCGGGCGGCCGTGCTGACCACGGGCGACGAATTGGTCGCGGCGGGAGTCTCGCTGCGCCCGGGGCAGATATACAACTCCAACGGGATCGCACTGGCGTCGGCCCTGGACGCGAATGGCGTCGATGTGGTCGACATCGCGCACAGCCGTGACGATGCCGGCGAATTCCGCCGCAAACTGGCGGTGGCGGTCGCGGCCGCGGATGTGGTCTTCACCTCCGGCGGGGTGTCGCAGGGGGACTTCGAGGTCGTCAAAGAGGTATTGGCCGGTGCCGGTGGGGATTTCGGGTCGGTCGCGGTGCAGCCCGGTGGACCGCAGGGCGTCAGTGTGGTCGACGGGGTTCCGGTGCTGAGCTTCCCCGGTAATCCGGTGAGCACCATGGTGTCGTTCGAGATCTTCGCCCGCCCGATCCTGCGCCGGCTCAGCGCACTGCCGGATATTCCGGATCATGAACTGCCGCTGCTGGATTCGGTGCGCTCCCCGGCGGGCCGCCGGCAGTTCCTGCGCGGATTGCGCGACGGCGCCGGGGTGCGTGCGGTCGCCGGGCCCGGATCGCATCTGGTGGCCGCGATGGCCCGGGCCGATGTTCTGATCGATATTCCCGCCGAGGTCACCGAGGTGGCCGCCGGCACGACGGTGAGGGTGCGCGAGCTGTGAGCGATTTATCGCATGTGGATTCCGAGGGCCGGGCCCGGATGGTCGATGTGAGCGCCAAACCCGAAACCGCCCGTGTCGCCGTGGCTTCCGGTGTGTTGCGGACGACGTCCGAGGTGGTGGCCCTGGTCCGGGCCGACGGTATGCCCAAGGCGGATGTGCTCACCACGGCCCGGTTGGCCGGAATCGCCGGGGCGAAGAAGACCTCGGAGTTGATTCCGCTGTGTCATCAACTGGCGTTGTCCTCGGTCGAGGTGCGGTTCGAGCTGAGCTCCGACGCCATCGAGATCGAGGCGCGGGCCAAAACCAAGGGCCCGACCGGCGTGGAGATGGAGGCGTTGACAGCGGTCGCGGTGGCCGGGCTGACACTGCACGATATGGTCAAGGCGGTGGATCCGGCGGCGGTCCTGGACGGAGTGCGGCTGTTGACCAAGGACGGTGGTAAACACGGTCATTGGCAGCGCCCGGATTCCGGCGCGACCGACGTCGATGCCGCCCAGCATATTTCGGAATCCGGCGCACACGCGCACGGGGACCGGACGCACACCCCATCGCCGGCGATTCCGTCGTCCGGTGAGGGGGCTCGGTCGGCCGTGGTGCTCGTCGCGTCGACCGGCGTGGCCGCCGGCACCCGGGTCGACAAGACCGGCCCAGTACTGACGGAATGGCTTACCGGCCAGGGCTTCTCAGTTCGTGGCCCCTTGATCTGCGCCGACGCCGATATCGCGGCCGGGCTGCGCGACGCTCTCGACGGCGCCCCCGGGCTGGTGATCACGACCGGCGGCACCGGAGCCTCGCCCACCGACGCCACCCCCGAGGCGACACTGTCGCTGCTGGACCGCGAACTGCCGGGGGTCGCCGAGTCGATCCGGCGGCGCGGTACCGATACATTCCCGCTCGCGGCGCTCAGTCGCGGAGTGGCGGGCCTGTGTGGCGCTACCGTGATCGTGAACCTGCCCGGTTCACCGGGCGGGGTACGCGACGGTATGGCGGTCCTGGAACCGCTGCTGGACCATCTGCTGGCCCAGGTCGCAGGAGGAGGACGCCATGAGTGAGCAGACCCCGCTCGCCCGGATCAGCGATCAACCGCTACTCCCCGAAGAGGTCGAACTCGCGGTCACCGGCCCGGAATTCGGCGCGGTTGTCGTGTTCACCGGCCGGGTCCGCAATCATGATGCCGGGCAGGCGGTGTCGTCCCTGGAATATTCGGCCCATCCGGAAGCCGGGAGATTCCTGACCCGGGTCTGCGCCGATGTCGAGGCGTCGACCGGCCTGCCGGTCGCCGCCGTTCACCGTACCGGTTCGCTGACGATCGGCGATCTGGCGATCGTGGTCGCGGTGGCGGCGCCGCATCGCCGGGAGGCCTTCGACACCTGCTCGGACCTGGTGGACCGGATCAAACACGAGGTCCCGATCTGGAAGCGGCAGATGTTCGCCGACGGCATGTCCGAATGGGTCAACGCCTGCGGCTAACAGGTGAGATCGCGTGGTACATAACGCCATACCGGCAGCAGCGCCTGTTCGTCGAGTGGTTCGGCGCCGGTGTGAACGGTGGCGTGCAGGCGCGCGGTCACCGATTCGGCGTCCAACCCGGCACCGATCAGCACCAGTGCGGTTTCCGCACCCTCACCGCCCGCCGCGAGTTCGAACACGACATGCCGTCCAACCATGTGCAGCAGGAACTTCCGGCACTCACCGCGAACGGCGAAGGCCACTGTCCCTTTCGCACGGAACAGCCCGGACGGCGGATCCTCCAGCAGGCCGACCAGGGCTCGTGGATCGAGATCCGTTGCGCTGGTGAATGATACGGTCTGGTACCCTTCGTGCAGATGGGAATGCGGCGAATCGTCGTGATCATGCTCGTCGAGCAGTTCGTCGAAGGAGAGCTGCCGGGCGACCGGCCCGCCGGTGCGGTCGGGCAGATCGAACAGCAGCGCCGGATCGATGCGGCCGTGCGCGGTGGCGTACACCGGGATCTGCGTCGCGATCGGCGCGAGTTCGGCGCGCAGAGCGGCCAGCCGCCCGGCGGAGACCCGGTCGGCCTTGTTCAGCACGATCAGATCCGCCAACCGCAGATGGGAGACGAGTTCGGGGTGGCGGTCGCGGCTGTCGTGGAAATGTTCGGCGTCCACGACCTCGATCAGTCCGCCGTAGCGGATGCGGGGATTGTCGCTCGCCGCGACCATGCGAACCAGATTGCGGGGTTCGGCCAGACCGCTGGCCTCCACCACGATGACGTCGATGCCGTGGCGCGGTTCGGCGAGCCGGGCGAACATCTCGTCGAGTTCGCCGACATCGACCGCACAGCACACGCAGCCGTTACCGAGTGACACCATGGCATCGACCTGCCCGGCGACCAGCATCGCGTCGATATTGACGGCGCCGAAATCGTTGACCACCACCCCGATTCGCGCCTCACGGCGGCGCAGCAGATGGTTCAGCAGTGTGGTCTTTCCGGCTCCCAGATATCCCGCGACCACCAGAACAGGTATGCGCCGACCCATTGCGCAGAGCTTACCGATCCCGGATACGACCGTGCCCGCCCCGTGGC
>JAFMQT010000476.1 GCA_017354515.1 Nocardia sp.
GGTAGCATTGAGCGGTGACGACAGCAGGCGTCTGATACACCGGATCGCAGAGGAGTACGCGCGTGGCTAGGGACCTGACCGGGGAGAACTGGTTCAAGAGTAGCTACAGCCAAGGCGGTGGCGATTGTGTGGAGGTAGCGCACCTCGCCGGCGGCTCGGTCGGCGTCCGCGACTCCAAGAACCCCAACGGTCCCGCACTCGTGTTCACCCCGTCGGAATGGGATGCGTTCACCTCCGGGCTGCGCCACGGCCGTCTCGATCTCCAGGCCTGATCCGCCAGCTCGAGGAGGGGCTGAGCGGTCAGGTGAAGGCGCAGTTCGCGATCACAAAGTCTGTCGCTACCCGACCTTCCGCGATGACATGCCATCTCGGTTGCGTTTGGCCCGAACTGCCACCCGGTGCGCACGGATCATCAGGGTGGCCGATGGTGTGACTTTTCCGGAGAGGTAGGTCGACAAGCGCGGCGGGGACGTTCCGAGGCGTTCGGCGAAGTCGCGGGCGGTCAGTCCGGAAGCGGCGACTTCTGCTGCCAACTGGGCTGCGACTGTTGCCTTTTCGCTCTGCTCGGCCTCGTTGCGAACTTTCGCGATAGCCTTCTCGAAGAGTTCGGCGGTGCCGTACGGGCGGTCGTAGCTCAGGACGTATTCGATGTTGCGTGCGACCGGCCCCCAGGGGTCCTCGCGCACCGCCCGAATCATTCGGCGCCAGTCGACGAGTGTTCCTCGCTGCAGGGCGGTATGGATCGCTTCGATGGGCCAGGTCTCGACCGGATCGGACGGGTCGGCGTCGACGTTGCGGAACGTCAGCCGGGTCGTGGTCATCGCTCGCCCTCCAGGTCCACCATCGCCGCGGCGACCTCGCCCAATACCGCCGTCACCTCGGGCCATTTGGTCCACCGCTGTTCCAGCTCCTTGTAGCGGTCCAACTCGCCGATTACTCGGGAATCTTTCGGCTTCGGATCGCTGAACTGCCGAGCGACCTGGGTAGCGATACCGTCACCTTCCCCGATCTGATCGGCATAGTAATCGTCGATCGCGGAAAGTACCTGCGCCGCTCGGTCGATTCCGATATGGTCTGCCAGGGCCGCGCAGTCCAAGTAATCACGAACGGTGTTGCGCCGCAACGACAAGAAGGCCTTCACCCGTAGGGCCTCATCGATTGTCGGGACTGTCAGCTCCGCACCGGAACGCAACGTGACCCGCTCGGTTTCCAGCGGGCGCCTGCGGATCAACTGTCGAATACCGGTCTCGATACCGTCCAGGTTGCCCAGGATGATCTTTCCCGGGGTGACTCTATTCGTTGCCCACCCATCATCGTTTTCCACCGCGTCCAGCACCGCGTCGAAGCGCCGATTCAAGTCGGTCAGAACATGATCGTGATCCGTCGACATCCGGTGGCCGGCGTGAACGGCGGCGGCCGATCCCCCCACGAGCACGGCGTCCGGGACCAGACGTTGCAGCCTGGCTGCGGATTCGAGCACTCCCTCAAACTCTCCGCCGTCGTTGTCCGCCATGCCGGGATCTTATCATATCCGATAATATGTTCCGAACCGAAGTGGCGGCGAACTATCGAGTGTGGTGTGCAACACGACGATGCCTGATCGCGATATCTCTCTGTCGTCCGGAGTAGCCGGATGTGAGGGAAGGGTTTCCGCATGTCGTCGGAGCAGATCTCGGACCACCGTCCGGCGCGACTCTTGGTTGCGGGAAGCTGGATCGCGGTATTCGTACCGGTGCTCAGTATCGGACTACTGACGGCCTTCCTGTTCGTTGTCATAGCTGCCGCAGCGCGGTCACGGTCGCTGGCCTGGAGCGCGGCCGGCTACACGGCGGTGACCGTGATCGCCATCGTGGGACTTCACGTTGAGCCCGTCTTTTGGATAGCCATCGCAATTCTGATTCTCGGTGCCACCGGGCATCTCGTATGGGTCCGCAAACGCGTGGTCTGGGCGATGACTTCGACCCCCGCGCACCGACAACCGGGTGCCGCTACCGACCTACCGGCGACGCTTATGGTGAATGATCCCGCAGTGCAGGCGGCGCTGGCGCGGCGCGCACTTCGGGAGCAGGCGCGCCACCTGATGTCCATTGATCCGAGTCTGGCGACCGAACTTGCTATCGGACGCCCCGATCTGCCACGCCGCTTCGACGACGGCGGGCTGGTCGACATCAACAACGTTCCGGAATCGGTTCTGGCCCAATTGCCCGGTGTCACAACCGAACTGGCCACACGAATTGTCTCGGCATCGAGAACCTGCACTCTTCAGAGCGTCGAGGACCTGATCGTATTCGCCGAGCTTCCGAACGGTCTTGCTCAGAACTTGCGTGAATACGTGGTCTTTCGCGAACGTGTCTGACGCCCAGTTGATACATCTCGCGATAGTCAATTGAACTGATCAAATAATGGCCGCCGGGGTAACCCGCGTGTTCGTCATGAGGGCCGGGCACACGATCTTGGCCACCTTCCGGGCGAATGTGGTGGACGGGCGGTTGGGGGCTCCTCTAGCATCAGCAGTATGAGCGATGGTGGGGGAGGCGTTCCAGCTCCGGGTCATGGGGTCTCGGTTGCACCGCAGCAGGTCCACGATGTGGGGGTGTATCTGTACGAGTTGGCTGAAACCCTTTCCAGCGCACTGAATTCCGCCGGAAAGGATGTCAGCGAGCTGTTGAACGGTTCCTGGTCCGGTGACTACGCGGACGAGTTCGGTCGCGGCTGGACGGACGTGCACGAGGGTGGGCAGCGGGTGTTCGCCGCCCTGTCGTCGTTGGCCGAGAAGCTGGGGGTGACCGCGGAGTCCTTCACGGCCACCGATCAGGGCAATGCGGCCGGGCTGGGTCAGCCGTCGTTTCTGGATTTGTCCTGATATGGGCTCGAATTTTTCGGTGGATCTGGACCATCTCGACCAGACAGTGGCCCGCCTGTCCGGGCTGGCGGGGTTCGTCAGCGACCATCTCGCCGAGATCGAACGCCGCGTCACCGCCCTGCAGGCCGGTGGCTGGGACGGGCTGGCGGCCCGCGCCTACGGGGACGCGCATCGTGACTGGGCCAGTGGCGCACAAGAATTCGTGAAAGGTGTGGAGGAGATGAGCGAGGCCGCCCGCGGCGCCCACACCGCCTACACCCGCGCGTTGGGTGCGAACCATCGCATGCTGGCCGGCGGGCAACGGTAGTGATCGTCGATTGGGAGGTCTACTACGACGCCGCCCAGCGCTGCCGGCAACTCGCGGCGGATCTGCGGGCGGCCGACAGACCCGTCCACGAGGCGGTCCGCGGCGCATGTGCGGGGATGGCCGGGGACGCGAACGGCTGCCGGCAGTGGGGCGAGTCCTACGACCAGGCCGCTCACCACACGTTGCAGGGGTCGGCGAGTCTGGCCAATGCGTTGACCAACTACGCCGCTATCTTGGCGGCGCAGGGATACAACTGGGGGGTTGCGAACAGGTCGACTCCGCCTCCGCCGCGCCCGGACACGACCCAGGTCGCCGATTACCGGGTGGATCTGCCGACCTCGGTGCGCGATAACGGGGCGGGGTTCGCGCACAGCGGGGGTGTGAAGGCGTTCTTCGATCAACTGGTGTCTGCGGTGGCGGATCGGTTCGGGAAGTTGCCGAATGCGGATGCGGGCAAGCTCGATACCGCCCATGCCACGTGGAGTACGTTCGCGAACCATCCGACGGTGACGGGGGCGTCGGCGACGATTG
>JAFMQT010000477.1 GCA_017354515.1 Nocardia sp.
GCGGAATGGAGTTGGCGCAAGCCGGAATTCCGTCCTCCTCGGTCGACGAGCGCGCCGCGAAGGTGGCCAGCTGGGCCCGTAACCCGCTCGGCGACGAAATCGTCGACGCTCGCTGGATCGCTCCGCCCGAGGGGCTCAGCTCACGAGGCTGGGTGCAGGCGATCGCCCGGGCATTCGACGCCAAGGTCGCATAGGTCCAAAAAACACTGGGCCCCTGAAGCTGGGCCCCATGAAGCCGAAACGGGCCCTGCTGCTGATGCGGCAGGGCCCGTTTCGGTTGCGGCGGGGAATGGTTGCGCCGACCGGCACACGACAGGAACCGAAGCGGTTACGCTTCGGTTCCTGTCACCATGGCGCACGGGTGCGCCCGAGTGTCACACCCGTGTCGCCGGAGACTATTCGGAGCCGTCCGGCGGCACCTCGGGCAAACCCTCACTCGCGCGGAGCTTTTCGGCCATCGAGGTCAGCAGGCTCTGCGCCTCCTCGGAGAGGTCGAATGCCCTGCTCGACAGCCGCCGCAGACCGTAACCCTGCAACTGACCCAGCAGCTCGAGATCGTGGTCGATCTTCGCGGCGTAGATGTCGTTGAAGAAGTAGTCCGGCTTGACCTTGAAGAACTTCGCCAGGGCCGCCACCGTCTCGTCGGACGGATTGGTCCGCTGTCCAGACCGCAGCTGTGACAGATACGGCTTGGAGATCGGATGGCCGGACGCGGTCAGCGCTGCGGCCACCTCGGCGTTGGTGTGGGGCTTGCGCCCGGGAGGATGCACGGTTTCGAACAGCTTGTTCAGCCGCGCCGCGAAATCAGCCATTGTTAGCCGCCCAATTCCCTTCGCTGTACTAACTCTCGTTATCTCGGATACGTATCATTGATATTAGCGGCTAAGTAACTGAAAACCTACGCCTGATCCGGGATTTCCTTGAAGCTTCCAGATGACCGGTTCGCGAACAGTGACCGCCGGCACGTTTGCGGACCTCCTTACCCCCGCAGGTTGAAGGCCTGTACGCGCCAGTTCTGGCCTGTTGGGCGGGTTCCGCCCACCAGGACGGGGGTAACCGTCGGATAGCTGATACTTCATGAAATTGCCCGAATCGGGGTTGGTGTGGGATACGACACGTTCCCAGACTACGGGGATGAACGTTCAACCTTCACCGGCGGGGGGTCGGTCACAGACGTTCGATGATGGTCCCGGTCGCCAGCGCACCACCGGCGCACATCAGAACCATGGCAACCGACTTGTCGGAACGTTCGAGCTCGTGCAGCGCCGTCGTGATCAGGCGCGAGCCGGTGCTCCCGACCGGGTGGCCGATCGCGATCGCGCCGCCGTTGACGTTGACCCGATCCATATCCGGCTTGTGCACCGACGCCCACGACAGCGCCACCGAGGCGAACGCCTCGTTGATCTCGAAGATGTCGATATCGGACACGCTCATACCCGAACGCGCCAGCAACCGCTCGGTAGCCTGCACCGGCCCGTCGAGGTGGAATTCGGGCTCGGCGCCGACCAGGCACTGGGTCACGATCCGCGCGCGCGGCCGCAGATCCGCGCGGGCGGCGGCCTGTTCGTCCATCAGCAGTACGGCCGCGGCGCCGTCGGAGATCTGGGAGGAGGTGCCCGCGGTGTGCACGCCGCCCTCGAGGACCGGCTTCAACTTCGCCAGCGATTCCCGATTGGTCTCGCGCAGTCCCTGATCGCGGCTGACGTCGAGTTTCTCGCCTGTCAGCGTGCCTTCCTTGTCCACCTGCGGTGCGCCGGCCAGGACCAGCACCTCGCGGTCGAAACGGCCTTCGGACCAGGCCTGGGCGGCCAATCGCTGTGAACGGACGCCGAATTCGTCGACGTCGTCACGAGTGATGCCGCGCCGCTTGGCGATTCGCTCGGCGGCCTCGAACTGGTTGGGCATCTCGATATTCCAGCTCGCCGGCCGGCGCGGTCCGGCGTTCTCGCCGACGTTGGCGCCCAGCGGAACGTGGCTCATCGCCTCCACGCCACACGCCAGCCCGATATCGATCGCGTCGGTGGCGATCAGTCCGGCGATCAGGTGATTGGCCTGCTGCGCCGAACCACACTGGCAGTCGATCGTGGTGGCAGCGGTCTGCCAGGGCAGGCCGGCGTGCAGCCAGGCGGTGCGGGTGACGTTGTTGCCCTGTTCGCCGACCTGCATGACGCAGCCACCGATGACCTGTTCGACGAGGGCGGGGTCGAGGTGTGCGCGGTCCAGGACGCCACGTTGGGCAGCGCCCAGGATTTCGGCGGCGTGCAGACCGCCCAGCCAGCCGTTGCGTTTACCGATAGGAGTGCGCGCGGCCTCGACGATGACGGGGGAGCCCATAACTTCCAACCTTCCGTACAGAAACTGAAACAAGTTCTGTACTTCTCATAAGGGGCTGACGGAGGATTCTTTACTACAGATACCACCTGTGCTGCAATGAAGATAGAACGTGTTGCAGTAGTCGAAGGAGACACTGGTGCCCGATACCCGCAAGGCCCCGAACCTTCCCGAAGGGTTCGACGCGACCGATCCCGAGATGTGGTCGCGGGGGATTCCGGTGGCGGAGTTGGCCGAGTTACGCCGCACCGCGCCGATCTGGTGGAATCCGCAGTCCCCGGAGGTCGGTGGGTTCCACGACGACGGTTTCTGGGTGGTGAGCAAGCACGCGGACGTCAAGGAGGTCTCCCGCCGCGACGAGTTCTCCACCTACGAGAACACCGCGATTCCGCGCTTCCTGGACGATATTCCGCGCGAGGCCATCGAGCTGCAACGCAACATCCTGATCAACAAGGACGCGCCCGAGCACACCAAACTGCGCAAACTGATCTCCAAGGGTTTCACCCCGCGTGCGATCAACGGCCTGCGCGATGAGCTGTCCGCGCGGGCGAAGTCCATCGTGGAGGCCGCCGCGGCCGCCGGATCCGGTGATTTCGTCACCCAGATCGCGTGTGAGCTGCCCCTGCAGGCGATCGCCGAGCTGATCGGCATTCCGCAGGAAGACCGGATGAAGGTCTTCAAGTGGTCCAACGAGATGACCGACTACGACGATCCGGGCACCGATGTCGATCCGGCCGTCTCGTCCATGGAGGTCCTGGGCTACGCCTGGCAGATGGCCGAGGCGCGCAAGGCCGAGCCCGCCGACGATATCGTGACCTCGCTGGTCAACGCCGATATCGATGGTGAGATGCTGACCTCCGAGGAATTCGGGTTCTTCGTCATCCTGCTCGCGGTGGCCGGTAACGAGACCACCCGCAACGCCATCACGCACGGCATGATCGCCTTCCTGGAGAATCCCGAGCAGTGGGAGCTCTACAAGCGCGAGCGTCCGGCGACCGCGGCCGATGAGATCATCCGCTGGGCGACGCCGGTCAGCTCCTTCCAGCGCACCGCGCTCCGCGACACCGAACTGGCCGGGACGCCGATCCGGAAGGGGCAGCGGGTGCTGCTGATGTACCGCTCGGCGAACTTCGACGAGGATGTGTTCGCCGATCCGTTCACCTTCGACATCACCCGCGATCCGAATCCGCACCTGTCCTTCGGCGGGACCGGCGCGCACTTCTGCATCGGCGCGAATCTGGCCCGGCTGGAGATCGATCTGATCTTCAACGCCATCGCCGACCATCTGCCCGACATCACCAGGCTCGGTGATCCCAAGCGTTTGGTCTCCGGCTGGCTCAACGGGATCAAGGAATTTCCGGTCGACTA
>JAFMQT010000015.1 GCA_017354515.1 Nocardia sp.
TCTCGGCGATTTCGTCGAGTTCGTGCGTACCCACCACATTCGCTGTCGACAGCACATCGGCGAAGGTGTCGAAATAGCGCCGCCAGTACCGGTCACTGACCGCGAGGAAGAGATCTTCCTTTGTGGCGAAGTGTTTGTAGATCGCGCCCTTGGTATAACCCGCGGTGTGCGCGATGTCGTCGAGTGTGGCTGCCATGAAACCTTTTTCGGCGAACACCACCTCGGCCGCGTCCAGGAGCAGCAGCCGGGTGCGTTCCAGGCGTCGTTCCATCGTCCACTGCTCGACCATGGAGCTCAGAATATCAGGGTCATGTGAGAAACCTATAGGTCTCCCAGATTCTAGTTGGTATATTTGTGGCGTCGGGACGTCCGCTGCCGCTCGGAGTGGAGTTGCCGACGATAGTGCCCTACGACGAAGGAAACTGACGATGACGTCGAGCCGATCCACCTCCGTTCTCGATATCCCCGAGGCCCCGTTCTATCGGGCGGTGGGTGATGAGGTCGAGGTCTTTCGCGCGGCGGCGGTCAGCGGTCTGCCGCTACTTCTGAAGGGCCCCACCGGATGTGGTAAGACCCGATTCGTGGAGGCCATGGCCGCCGAGCTGGGCCGGGAACTGATCACCGTCGCCGGCCACGAGGACATGACGTCCGCGGATCTGGTCGGCCGCTTCCTGCTCAAGGGCGGGGAGACGGTCTGGGTCGACGGGCCGCTGACCCGGGCGGTGCGCGAGGGCGCCATCTTCTATCTGGACGAGGTGGTGGAGGCCCGTCAGGACACCACCGTGGTCATCCACCCGCTCGCCGACCACCGCCGGGAGCTGCCGGTGGACCGGCTCGGGGTGACCCTGCCGGCCGCACCCGGATTCCAGCTGGTGATCTCCTATAATCCGGGCTACCAGAGCGTTCTGAAGAACCTCAAGGAATCGACGCGGCAGCGTTTCGTCGCCGTCGAACTCGGATTCCCGCCGCCCGATATCGAACGGGAGGTGGTGGCCCACGAGGCTGGAGTCGACGCCGAGACCGCGAAATCGCTGGTCACCCTCGGTAGTGCCATCCGGAATCTGGACAACTCGCCGCTGCGTGAGGTGGCCTCCACCAGGATGCTGATCCTGGCCGGCGGTCTGGTGGCCGGCGGACTGAGTCTGCGCAGCGCGGTCCAGTCGGCGATCGTCCAGGCACTGTCCGATGACCCGGACATCACCCGGGCGCTGGGCGAACTCGTCGACGCCGTGCTGCCGCGGACATGACAGGCGAGAATCCGAGCGGTCCGCGGCGGCTGCGGCTGCTGGCCACATTTCTGGCCGGCCGCGCCGTCGATATCGCCGAGTTGCGGCAGGGCGAGCCGTCCTATACCGACGGGCACGTCATCTTCATCCCGGCGGGTCTGTCCGATGCCGAGCAGCGGCGCGAAGTACTCGTACAGAGCGCACTGCTGGGCGCGGGCAGCTTGGATCCGCGATGGGTCAAGCCGCTGCGGGGACGTCCCACGCAGGCGCGGCGCTACCTCGCCCTCGAGGGAAATCGGGTGCTTGCCGAACTGGCACAGCGGCTACCGCTGGCGGCTGCGCTCGGCCTCGAAACCGACCCGCGGACGGTGAGCGCCGAGGACTCTCTCGCGATGGCCAAGGGTAAGACGAAGATCGCCGAACCACCCTCGTGGTTCGGCACCGTCAAACCCGCGAAACTGGTGGCCGCCGATCCCGGCCCGGGAGCGCGGGCCCGCGACAGCGATCTGCGCCTGGAATTCGATCCCACCGATATCCCCGACGCCGACGACGAGGCCGAGGACGAGCAGGAGGGCGCCGAGGATCCGGCGGAGAGCAAGATCCTCAAACTGTTCGAGAATCCGTTCTCCAGTGGCAAATCGGTGATGGACTTCCTGCGCAACACGATGGGTGGCTCGCGTTCGGCCGGGGACGGGCCCGGGGGGGCGGAGGCGCCCATCCGTGCTATCCGACGGGTCGGCAAGGTCGGGCCGAACGCGCGCCCGCTGCCCAGCCGGATCCAGTTCACCGGTGACGACAAGCCCGGCGCCGCGGCGGGAATCGGCGGTGCGCTGCACCCGGAGTGGGATGTCTTCAATGGCCGGTACAAGCCGGATTGGTGCCGCGTGATCGACTTTCCGCTGACGGTCTCGGCCGACATCTCGGCCGCGCGGGTGGCCGAGGACGATGTACTGCGGCGTCGGCTGGCACGAGTCGGTCTGGGCCCCAAGGTATTACGTGGTAGAACCGACGGTGACGAACTCGATATCGAGGCGCTGATCGATCTGTTCGTCGATCTGCGGTCCGGTTTCTCGAGACCTGAACACGTCTATCTGGAACGCCGCAAACTCGCCCGCAACCTCGGTGTCCTGATCCTGATCGACGCCTCCGGATCGGCCACCGACACCGACTCCGACGGGCTGGCCGTGCACGAACATCAGCGGCGGGCGGCCTCGACGCTCGCGGCCACCCTCGAAGAACTCGGCGACCGCGTCGCGGTGTACGCGTTCCGGTCCGAGGGACGGCATTCGGTGCAGCTGCCGGCGATCAAAACCTTCGGGCAGCGTTTCGGCGCGATCGGGCGAGCGCGGCTGAACCAGCTCGAACCCTCCGGCTATACCCGGCTCGGCGCCGGAATCCGCGGTGCCGGCGAGATTCTGAAAAGGGATGCGGGAACGGAGAACCGGCTGCTGCTGGTGCTCTCGGACGGCTTCCCCTACGACGACGGCTACGAAGGCCGGTATGCCGAAGCGGACGCCAACAAGGCGCTCGTGGAGCTTCGCGAAGATGGTGTTGCCTGCCTGTGCCTTTCGATCGGCTCGGGCACCGCTCCGGACGCATTGGAACGGGTTTTCGGCTCCGCCGGTTGTGCCGGTGCCGAAACCCTCGCCGAACTCAGCCCGCGGATGGACGAGTTGTTCATGTCCTCGCTCGCGGAACTGAGCGCACCGAAACCGGCCCGGTGACAAGCGGATCGCGATAAATCGCCGGAAGGTTCGCGGCGTGATCGTTGGTCAGTGGTGCTCGGAACTGTCGTGTCCGAAATGTGGTGCCGGATGGATGCCAGTACTTCCCCGGGCCGGTCCAGGTGCATGAAATGCCCGGCTCCGGCGATTTCGGCGTAGTGGCTGCCGGGGGCCAGGGCCCGGGCACTGCGGGCCACGATGCGCGGGTCCACCGCGCCGTCGACCGCACCGGACAGCAGCAGCATGGGATGCTCGGGTTTGCCTGTGAGCCAGTGTGTTTGGAGTTCTCGATAGGGGACCGGCGGCAGCCACGGGCGGAAATTTGCCCGGTAGTAGGACAGCGCCGCGGTGCGGCGGCGGATGTCGGACAGGGCATGGTCGACGTAGCCGAGATCGGTGGTGCTGTCGTATCCCTCGGGAGTCCAGTCCTGCCACAGTTGGCCGATCACCCGGTCGAGGACTCGTTCGGACAGGAACGGGATCTGCTGGAACAGGACGTACCAGCTCATCCGGATCTGGGCGGGCATCGCGGCGAGCAGTCCGCCCAGATCGCCGCCGTCGGGGCCCGCTCCCGCGAGCAGGGGTACGCCCATCGATACGATATGGCCGAACGGATTGCCCGGGTGGGCGGCCAGTCCGGCGGCGGTGAACCCACCCCAGTCGTGGCCGATCAGGATCGCGTCGCGATCACCGCCGAGCGCGGTGTGCAGCTCGAGCGCGTCGAACATGAGGGCACCGACGTGGTAGCAGCCGTCTGCGGGCAGATCGGTCGGTGCGTAACCGCGAGAGAAGGGGGCCACGACGTGGTAGCCCTGGTCGGCGAGCGCGGGGCCGAGGGCGCGCCACGTCCACGCGGTATCGGGATAGCCGTGCAGGCACAGTGCCAAGCGGCCGTCCTCGGGTCCCCAGGCGAGGGCGGCGATGCGCAGATGGTTCAGCTCGAAGGTGAGATGCCGCGGTGTCGAATCCATCATCCGTTGCTCAATTCTGGTGCGGGTACCGTACTGTCGCGGTGCGGTCCATGGCTGATCAGCGGGCCGATTTGACGAGATTGCCGCCGATGATGAGCCGCTGGATCTCACTGGTGCCCTCATACAATCGCAGCAGCCGCACATCGCGGTAGATCCGCTCGACCGCGACCCCGCGCATATATCCGGTGCCGCCGTGAATCTGAACCGCCGAATCGGCCACCCGCCCAACCATTTCGGTGCAGAACAGTTTCGCGACCGATGGTGCGGTGCGCCGATCCTGCTTGGTAACCCAGGCTCGGGCGGCGTCGCGCACCAGGGCGCGCCCGGCCATCACACCGGTCTGCATATCCGCGAGCATGGCCTGAACCAGCTGGAATCGGCCGATCGGTTCCCCGCCCTGGGTGGCGCCGGCCGCGTAGGTGACCGACTCGTCGAGTGCGCGCTGCGCGGCGCCGACCGAGAGCGCGGCGATATGTACCCGGCCTCGGGCCAGCGAGGTCATGGCGGCGCGGTAACCGATGTCCTCGGCGCCGCCGATCAGCGCGGCCTGGTCGACGCGCACATCCTCGAAGAACACCTCCGAGGTCCACGCCCCCTCCTGGCCCATCTTGTGGTCCTTGGGCCCGATCCGGACGCCGGGCGCGTCGGCGGGTACGAGGAACACCGATATTCCGGGACCGTCGGCATCGGCCGGGCGGGTGCGGGCGAAGACGATGAGCAGATTCGCGATCGGCGCGTTGGTGATGAATCGCTTCTCGCCGTTGATGATCCAGTCCGATCCCTGCTGCCGTGCACTCGTGCGCAGGGCGGCGGGATTGGATCCGGCGCCGGATTCGGTGAGGGCGAAGGAGGCCACCACCTCACCCGAGGCGATCCGCTCCAGCCATCGCGACTTCTGCTCATCGGTGCCGAATCCGACCAGGACCTGCCCGGCGATACCGTTGTTGGTGCCGAACATCGAGCGCAGCGCCAGGCTGGTGTAGCCGAGTTCCATCGCCAGTTCCACGTCCTGGGACAGGTTCAGGCCGAGCCCGCCCCATTCCTGCGGAATCGCGTAGCCGAACAGGCCCATCGACTTGGCCTGGGCGGCGATCTCGTCGGGGACCCGATCAGCGTCGGCGATGTCCTGTTCGCGGGGCATCACGACCGAACGGACGAAAGTCCTTGTCTGGTACAGGATGTCGCGAAAATCCTCATCGGTGACGGTGTCGCTGGTCATGATGCCTCCTGTATTCTGCGGGACACCCCCACCGGGCCGGCATCGTGAGCCGCTGCGCGATATATCACTCGCGGTACCGGTTCCGGTCGTAGCCCATCCGTCGAAGGATACGCAGTGCCCGTCCGTCGCGGCCCGGAGCCAGCACCCCGACCGCGACCGCGGCCACCAGGGCTACGACGCCGAGCATCATCAAAGCCGAATCCATGGCCTGGATGAAGGCGTCTTTGGCGTCGCTCACCAGGCTGCCCGCACCGGGACCGAGCCGCTCGGCGACCGCCAGCGCCTGCGCCAGTGAACCCAGCACCGGCTCTCTGGCCGGCGCCGGCAATCGGCCGGCGGTCGCGCTCATCGCGTGGCTGTAGGCCGAGGCCAGCACCGATCCGGCGAGTGCGATTCCGAGCGCTCCGCCGACCTCCCGGGTGGTGTCGTTGATCGCGGAGGCCACACCCTGCTTACTCATCGGCACCGCCCCGGTGACCGCGGTGGTCGAGGGCGCTGTGCACAAACCTATTCCGGCGCTGAGGATCAGCATCGGCCACGCGATATCGATGAACGACGAGTGCTGGCCGACCAGGCAGATGCAGAACAATCCGACCGCCGCCAGCACCAGGCCCGTGGTCAGCGCCACCCGCAGACCGACCCGCGGCAGATACCACGGGGTCGCGATCGCCAGAATCAGCAGCGGTGCCGCGAGCGGGCACAGCGACAGCGCGGCCTGCACCGCGTTGTACCCCAGCACCAGTTGCAGATACTGCATGATGACGAAGAAGTAGCCGAACATCGCGAAGAAAAGGATCGTGATGGTGATCGAGCCGGTGAGCATATCCGACCTGGCGAACACCCGGATGTCGAGCAGCGGATGCTCGCGCCGCAGTTCGATGATGCCGAAGACGAACACCAGCACCAGACCCGCGATCAGGAATCCGAAAGCCCCCGGATCGCTCCATCCGCGGATCGGCCCCTCGATCACGCCGTAGACGAACGCCGCGACGGCGCCGCCGATGGTGAGCGCACCCCACCAGTCGATCGGGGTGGAGGCCGGGTCCTTGGAGGTGCCGATCGTCAGCGAGCAGACGAACAGCAGCGCCGAGGCGGCTGCGAAGGCCCAGAAGATCGTCTGCCACGGCCCGAACTGGGTGAGAATCGCGGTGCCCATGAATCCGGCGATGGCGCTGGAACCGCCGACGCCCGCCCAGATCCCGACGGCCTTGTTGCGTTCCTCCTCCGGAAACGCGGCCGTGAGCAGCGACAACGTGGCCGGCAGGATGGCCGCCGCGCCGATCCCGGTCACCGACCGGGCGACGATGAGCGCGACCGGGCCATCGACGATCGCCGGAATCAGCGAGGCGACCGCGAATATCGCGAACCCGATCTGCAGTGCGGCCCGCCGCCCGTACCGGTCGCCGAGCGCCCCGGCGGGCAACAGCAGACAGGCCATCACCAGCGTGTACCCGTCCACGATCCAGGTCAGCTGGGACTGGGTGGCCAGCGTGTCCCTGGCGATCGAGCCCAGTGCCGCGTTGAGCGACACCATCGACGCGATGACCATGAGAACTCCGAGCGAGCACACCACCATCAGCCAGGTTCGGCCGCGACCGGACATCCCGGAGTGGGCCTGGTCGCCGAGCCGGGCGGATGCGCTGGTGTCGAGCGTGTCGATGGAAGGATCGGTGGCCAAGGCCGCCTCCTGGCGAGACGAGGTAGTACCGAGCGCGCCGGTCGCCGACCGGGCATCCGGGTGTGCATATGACACACCGACTCTAGGTGTATGGCTGGACATGTGTCTAGAAGTGATCCCGGACGGCCTGGAGGTCGGCCTTTCCGGAGGGGGTGCGGGGGATGGCCGCCACCACCGCGATGGTCGTCGGAATTTCGTAGGGGGCGAGGACGCGTCGCAGGTGTTCGGTCAGCTCGCCGGGTGAGACGGGCCGGCCGGCCCGGGGTTCGACCATGGCCACCGGGACTTCGCCGAGGCGGGGATCGCGATGCCCGACGACCGCGGCGCCCTGGACCGCCGGATGACTTTCCAGGGCGGTGCGCACGTCTTCGGGCATGATCTTGAATCCGCCCCGGATGATGGCCTGGTCGGCGCGGCCGAGGATCCAGAGGAATCCGTCGGCGTCGATGCGGGCCATATCGGTGGTCCGCATCCAGTCCCCATCCGGTCCCAGCTGGCCCGGTACGACTTCCAGCAGACCGGACGTATCCGGGGGCTGAACCGCGCCGTGTGCGTCGACGATCCGCAACCGTGCCCCGCCGGTGGCACGACCGACACTGCCGCGCTTGGCTTTCCAATATCGCTGATGATCCGGCAGCGACCAGCCCGCCACCCCACCACCGAATTCCGTTGCGGCGTACGAGGTCAGCACCGGGATCCCGAATTTGCCGGTGAAGGCGTCGGCGTCCTCGGCCGACAGCGGCGCGGTGCCGGAGGTGACCACCCGGATACTCGAAAGATCCTCGCGGGTGAGATCGGAGTGCAGCACGGTGCGCAGGGCGGCCGGGACCAGCGACACCGCCTTGGGTCGATGGGTGCGCACCGCCCGGGTCCAGCGGGACAGTTCGAACCGGGGCAGCAGCACGAACGGCCGCGCCTGCGCGACGCATTGCAGCACCCGGAACACCCCACCGATGTGGACGAGCGGCGCGTTGACGATCGCGACACCCGAACGCGGCCGTGCCGGCGCCGGCGCCGCTTCCGGATCGGGTCCGATCACGCTGCGCGCCAACATGTCGTAGGTCAGATCGATCCGTTTGGGTGGCCCGGTGGTTCCGCTGGTGAGCATGCGCACCGCGACACCAGGACGTTGATCGCGCCGGGTGGCGGTAGCGGTGACGGAGGTGCGAACGGGGTCCCGGTCCACGCCCGTGATCGAAACGACCGACGATTTCGACGCCGGCGGAACGAGATTCGCCAGGTCGGCAGGCGTGCCGATCAGCACAGGCAGTTCCAGTGCACGAATATCGGCTCGTGTGCGTTCATCGCCCCGGGCGGGATTGATCACCACTACGGTGCCGCCGGCCGATAGCACTCCCAGTAGCGCGGACACGTGTTCGGGCCGGTTGCGCAACAGGATCCCGACCTGACGGTCGGCCTTGGGGTGGCCCGCGACCAGAGCGCTGATCCGCCGGGCCGCCATATCGATCCGCCCCCGGGTCACCCACCGCTCCTCGAATTCCAGGAACGGTGAATCGGACTCCAGCGCAAGAGTTTCCGTAATCCTGCGGCTGAGGAGGTGGGTCTCGGTCATCGGCACTGCCATCGCGCGGACCGCTTCTCCGCGAACGCCCTCGGCCCCTCCTGGGCGTCCTCGGTGCGCACGACGCGTTCACGGAACGATTCGGCCATCATCTCGGCCTGGTGCAGTGGCACATCCAAGCCCTTGAGAATGGCCAGGCGGGTACCTCGAACGGCCAGGGGCGCATTGGTGTTGACGATCTCGGCGACCTCGCAGGCGCGCTCGAGCAGGCGCGCGTGTTCCACGATTTCGGTGATCATGCCGAGTTCGTAGGCGCGTTCGGCACTCATCCGCTCGTACTTGCCGGTCAGGGCCATCCGCAGGGCTACGGTGCGGGGCAGCACACGCGACAGGCGGACCATCTCGCGCCCGGCGACCAGTCCGATGCTGACGTGCGGGTCGAAGAATTGTGCCCGCTCGGAGGCGATCACGATATCGCCGGTGGTGACCCAGTCCAGTCCCGCGCCGCAGCACAATCCGTTGATCGCCACCAGTACGGGTTTGGTCATGGTCCGGAACGGGGGAGTGCCCTCCTGCGGGGCTTCCCACTGTTCGTAGGTGGACAGATACGGCCGCGGGTTGACCACCCGGCCGTCTGCGGGAATCTCGGTGACGTCCGCGCCGGTGCAGAAGGCGCGCCCGCTCCCGGTGACCACCAGGGTCCAGACCCTGTCGTCGGCCTCGGCCTCGGCGTAGGCGGCGCGCAATTCGGTGATCATGTGCGGGCTCAGGGCATTGAGCGCGTCCGGGCGGTTCAGGATGAGCGTGGCGGTGTGCCCGTCGACGCGGTAGTCGATGGTGTCGAACGGCATCAATGGTCCTCCGCTGCGATCGAGCCGGCATCCGATACGGTCGCGAAACCGATACTGATATATATACAGTAGTTGGTACCGTTAGTCTTCTGACGTGTGCGTACCGCAGGTCGCCCCACCGCGGCCGATCAGGAAGAGGAATACCGGATGAGTACCTCCAGCGCCGCCGACGGCCGCGTGCTGCGCGATATCGATCCCGACGGCAGGATCCTCACCCTCACCCTGAACAATCCGGCGCGCCGCAACTCCTACGACGCCGAGATGCGCGACGGGCTCGCCAGGTTCCTGGACGAGGCCGCCGAGGACGATGAGGTCACCGTGGTGTTGTTGCGCGGGGCCGACGGGGTGTTCAGCACCGGGGCCGATATGAACAATGCCTACGGCTGGTACGCCGACCGCGACGGCGGCAGTTCCGCACGTCGCCCGAGCCAGCGCCGCAGGCTCGCGGTGGACCGCAAATCGTTCGGCTTCTACCACAATCTGATGGGGTTTCCGAAGGTCACCGTCGCCGAGATCGGCGGCTATGCCCTCGGCGGCGGATTCGAAATGGCTTTGATGGCAGATATTTCCGTGATCGCCCGCGACACGCGGGTCGGGATGCCGGCAACCCGCTTCCTCGGGCCGGCCCTGGGCAGTCTGCACATGTTCTTCCACCGCCTGGGTCCGGTCCTGTCCCGTCGGCTGTTGCTGACCGGCGATATCGTCGAGGCGGCGACCCTCGAACACCTCGGAATCTTCACCGAGACATGCGATCCGGGCGCGGTCACCGCGCGGGCGCGGTACTGGGCGGACAAGGCCGCGAAGATGCCCGCCGATGGTGTCGTGATCGCCAAGGAGGCCTTCCGGCTGGTCGAACAGAGCCAGGCCTATCAGGGTGAGGAGGTGGCCGGCTACCTGTTCCACGCTTTCGGAACCAACCTCCAGTTCTCCCCGGGCGAGTTCAATTTCGTCAAGACCCGCGCCGAATACGGCACCAAGGAGGCCTTCCGCCTGCGCGATGCCCACTTCCATGTCCCCGAACCGGACACGCACTGATTCCGCGACGTTCGCAGCCGCCGATATGACAGACTTCGCCGTGACTGTGAAGGAGTGTCCCGATGCGTGCGTGGCAGTACATGGGCAATCGAGCCCCGATTCGGCTCAACGAGATCCCCGAGCCCGAACCCGGCCCGAATCAGGTGCTCGTCGAAGTGCGGGCCGCGGGTCTGTGCCACTCCGACGTCATGTACATGACCGAGGGTGATCGGGCCATGCCCTTCCTGCCGATGACCCAGGGACACGAGAACGCGGGGGTCATCTCCGGACTCGGTACGGGCGTCACGGGATTCGAGATCGGTGAGGTGGTGGGCATCTGCCCCTCCGGTGTGCAACCGCCGATGGGAATGTTCACCCCCGGCGGTTTCGCCGACAAGGTGATCACCGACTACCGCGATCTGGTGCGGGTACCGGAGGGACTGAATCTGTCGCTGGCCGCATTGGCCACCGATGCCGGGATGACCAGCTACCACGCGATGATCGAGACGGGCGGCGCCAAGGCCGGGATGAAGGTCGGGGTCATCGGATTCGGTGGTCTCGGGCAGGTCGGGGCCCGCGCCGCCGTGCTCGCCGGCGCCCAGGTGCACGTGGCCGAGGTGAAGCGGGAGATCTGGCCGATCGCGGAGGCGGCAGGCGTGCTGTCCTGCGTCGACGATGCCGCCGAATGGGAGACCGACCCGCTCACCGGCGGCGATTTCGACCTCGTCGTCGACTACGCGGGCTTCGATACCACCCAGAAGGCGCTGCGCGCGGTCAAGCGCGGCGGCAAGGTGGTTCAGGTCGGGCTCGGCCGGCCGGAGTTCACGATCAACACCCCCACCATCCTGGGCCGGACGCTCGAGGGTTCGCTCGGCGGCACGGTCGAGGACATCGAGCAGGTGTACGCCCTCATGCTGCGGGGTGAGATCACGCCGGTCTACACCGAGATCGGGTTCGACGAGATCGGTGCGGGACTGGCGAAGCTGGCCGCGAACGAGGTGACCGGCCGGCTGGTCGCTCGATTCGGCGACTGATCAACGCGAATCGTTCCCGCTAGCGGCCGTCGATGATGTCCTCGGGATCGAGCGAACCGCGCTCGCGACGGATCCGGGGCCGGGTCGCACCACGCTTGACCATGACTACCCTCCAGATTCCCGGGCCCCGGTGAAGTCGGGGTCGCGTTTGGCGGCGAAGGCGGCGAACGCCTCGAGGACGTCGGGTCCGGCCAGGTTGGCGGTCTGCGATCGCAGTTCGCTGTCCAGAGCCGCATCGAGAGTGCTTGTCGCACCGTCGTTGACGAGGGCCTTGGTCTGCGACAACGCCAGGGGCGATCCGGCGGCCAACCGGGCAGCGGTCTCGGCGGCGAAGGCATCGATACGATCCTCGGCGCGGACCCAGGTCACCAGGCCGAGTGACCGGGCTTCGGCCGCGTCGATCATCTCGGCCAGCAGCGTCAGCCGCTTGGCCTGCTGCAGACCGGCGAGTTTCGGAAGAATCCAGCTGCCGCCGCAGTCCGGTGAGAGTGCACGTTTGGTGAAGATCTGACAGAACCGCGCCTCGGGAGTCGCCACCACCAGATCGCAGCCCAGCGCCAGGTTCCAGCCGGCCCCCGCCGCCACGCCGCGTACCTTGGCGATGGTGGGCACCGGAAGCCGATACAACCGCCGCACAACGTCATTGATCGCCCGCATATGATCACCGGGATCGGGAAACGACCCCCTCCCCGTGGTGTCGGCGATATCGGCTCCGGAACTGAAATTTCCGCCCGATCCGGTGAGGATCACGGCCCGCACATCCGGTGCGTGCACCGATTCGAATACCTCGGCCAGCGTCCGCCACATCTCGGTGGTGACCGCGTTCTTGCGATGCGGCCGGTTCAGGGTGAGAGTGCGTACTCCGCCGGAATTCTCGATCAGTACCGTTTCCGCACTCATGGTGGAATCCCTTCGCTGACAATTGGTTTCACGAGACGGCTGAGAAGGTCACCGGCAGCGTGGCGGGGGAGCGGAACGGCTGGCCGACAATGTGCGGATCGGCCTCCGGCACCGCGGTGATATCGGTGACCCGCGACAGCAGCATCTCCAGGGCCACCCGGGTCTCCATCCGGGCCAGATGCAGACCCAGGCAGGTGTGCGCGCCCGCGGTGAAACTGATGTGCGGCACATACTTTCGGAAGATGTCGAATTCCTCGGATCGCTCCCAGCGGGTTTCGTCGCGATTCGCCGATCCCAGGCAGATATCCAGTACCGCCCCCCGGGGAATGGGTGTGCCGTCGAGTTCGGTGTCCTCGGTGACATAGCGCTGCACCAGGGTCAGCGGGGTCTCGAACCGCAGGGCCTCCTCGATGGCCTGCGGAATCAGATCGCGGTCACCGCGCACCCGCGCGAACTGCTCGGGATGGGTCAGCAGCAGATACAGCAGATTCCCGGAAGAACGATACGTGGTCTCCAGACCGGCCGGCAGCAGCAGGCGCAGGAACGAGTAGATCGCCTTGTCCGACAGCCGTTCTCCGGCGATGTCGGCCGCGACCAGATCGCCGATGATGTCGTCGGTGGGATGTGCGCGCCGCTGCCGGATCTGGTCGAGGAAGTACTCCTCGAGATCCTTGGACGCCCGCATCGCGCGCGGCACCTTGTCCGCGTAGCTGACGATCGCGACGGCGGCCTCGCGGAAGAACGGCAGATCCCGCTCCGGCAGTCCGAGCATCTTCGAGATGACCCGGGTCGGGAATTCGAAGGTGAAATCCTTGACCAGATCCGCACTTCCGCGTTCGGCGAACTCGTCGATCAACGCCGCGCAGACCGGGCGTACGATCTCCGGTTCCCAGCGCCGCAGAGACCGCGGACGGAACGCGGTGGACACCAGATCGCGGTGCGCGCGGTGGGTATCGCCGGACATGGCCAGAATGGTCGGGCCCATGAAGATCCCGATGGTGGAGTCGTACAGGGCCGAGGAGAACACCACGGGATCACGCAGTGCGGCGTTGACCGCACGATAGGACACCGCGGCGTAGGTGTCGGTGGGGCGCAACGATTCCGGCGTCTTCGAGTAGTCCATGACGGACCCGTGGAATACGCCGCCCTCCGCGCGCCGGGCAGCGAAGTACGGATACGGGTCACGCGGGTCGAGGGCGTCCCCGGACGGTGCGGATCGGTGTCGGGCCGGGCTCTGCACAACTCACCTCGCGGCGTTATAGAATGCTTGACAGTAAGGGTCACTATAAAACACTCTGGTGGCCGCTACAACGGACCGTAGCGCCGGTGGCGACGGTCCGGCGCGCAGGAAATCGGACCGAACGAAAGAGCCGCCATGAGCATGCCGATCGTCGACGACGCCGCGAAGATGCTGGCCGACCCGAACTCCTACACCGACGAGGTGGCACTACACGCGGCCCTGGCGCGACTGCGGTCCGACGCGCCGGTGTCGTGGGTGGAAGTGCCCGGCTACCAACCGTTCTGGGCGATCACCAAACATGCCGACATCATCGCCGTCGAACGGGCCAACCGGCAGTTCACCAACTGGCCGCGGCCGGTGCTGACCACCGCGGCGGGTGACGAACTGCAGGCCGGTGCCGGCATTCGCACGCTCATCCACCTGGACGATCCGCGGCACCGGGTGATGCGCGCGATCGCCGCGGACTGGTTCGGCCCGAGATCGATGAAGGCGATGAGCGATCGGATCGAGGAACTGGCGAAGGTGTACGTCGACCGGATGTGCGAGGCCGGTGGGCAGTGTGATTTCGTGCAGGAAGTGGCGGTGAATTTTCCGCTCTACGTGATCATGTCGCTGCTGGGGGTGCCCGAGGCCGACTTTCCGCGGATGCTCACCCTCACCCAGGAACTGTTCGGCAGCGACGATCAGGAGTTCAAACGCGGCGAGGATCTGACCGAGACGATGCAGCCGCTACTGGAGATGTTCGAGTATTTCCAGGACCTGACCGCGAAGTGGCGCGAAAATCCCACCGGTGATCTGGGCTCGACCATCGCCAATGCCCGCATCGACGGTGAGCCGCTGTCCGATATCGATACCGTGTCCTACTACACGATCATCGCCACCGCCGGACACGACACCACCTCGGCGGCCATCTCCGGTGGTCTGCAGGCGCTGATCGAACATCCGCGGCAGCGCGAGAAACTCGCGGGCAATCCCGGATTGATGGCCGATGCGACCGAGGAGATCATTCGCTGGGTCACCCCGGTGAAGTCGTTCATGCGCACCGCCGCCGAACCCGCGACGGTGCACGGGGTTCCGATCGCGGCCGGCGACGCGCTGCTGCTGTCGTACGTCTCGGCCAACCGGGACGAGGAGGTCTTCGAAGATCCGTTCCGCTTCGATATCGAACGCGAGCACAATAAGCAGGTCGCGTTCGGATTCGGCGTGCACTTCTGCCTCGGTGCGGGTCTGGCCCGGCTCGAGATCAACAAATTTCTGAGCGAACTGTTGCCGAGGCTGAAGTCGATCGAGTTGGCCGGCGATCCGCAGTTGATCGCCACCACCTTCGTCGGTGGTCTCAAACATCTGCCGATCCGCTACGAACTCAGCTGAGCACGTAATCGCCCGCGGCCGGAGGACTTCCGGATCCGGATACGCACCGACGAGGACGAGTGATGAACGATTCCCAGACCTGGGACGATACGCTGACCGACCTGGATCGTCGCCGCGCCCGTGTGCGGGAGATGGGCGGCCCCGAGCGGGTGGCCGCTCATCGCGACCGGGGCAAGCTCGACGCTCGCGCGCGGATCGAGCACCTGCTGGATGCGGGCTCGTTCCAGGAATTCGGCACCCTGGTCGGCGGTGAGGTCGCCGCCGACGCGGTAGTGACCGGCTCCGGGCTGATCGACGGTGCACCGGTGATGGTGGGCGCCGAGGACTTCACCACCCTGGCCGGCAGTATCGCGCCCGGCAGCAACTCCAAACGGTACCGGCTCGCCGAACTCGCGGTGCGCAATCGGGTTCCGCTGGTGATGCTGCTCGAAGGGGCCGGATTCCGGCCCACCGGCGACCATTACGGCCGTACGCCCACCGATCTGCTGGCGCAGGCGCGGTGTTCGGGCCGGGTGCCGATGGTCACCGGGGTGCTGGGCGCCTCGGCCGGGCACGGCGCGCTGGTCGCCCCGGTCTCGGACTTCTCGATCATGAGCCGGGCTGCGGCGATCTTCACCGCCGGGCCGCCGGTGGTGAAAGTGTCCACCGGAGAGGATATTTCGAAGGAGGATCTGGGCGGGCCCCAGGTGGCGCTGGCGAGTGGGCTGATCCACAATCTCGCCGAGACCGATACCGGGGTGCTCGACGAGATCCGCCGGTACCTATCGTATTTCCCGCCCAGCGCTTGGTCCTATCCGCCGTCGCGGGCGGCCGATGACTCCGCGGCGCGGCGCCGCACACCGGAACTGCTCGAGATCGTCTCCCGCGACAACCGTCGCACCTACGATATGCGGACCGTGCTCGATACCGTCTTCGACGGTCCGGACTGGTTCGAGGTGCAGCCCGAGTTCGGGTCGGCGATCATCTGCGCGCTCGCGCATCTGGGCGGGCATCCGGTCGCCGTGGTCGCCAATCAGCCGCAGGTGCTGGCCGGATCCATCGACGCCGAGGCCGCGGACAAGGCCGCCCATTTCATCTCGGTGGCCGATTCCTTCCACCTGCCGATCGTGTTTCTCGCCGACAATCCGGGCATGCTGCCGGGCGGTGCGTCCGAACGGGACGCGATCCTGCGCAGCGGGGCACGGATGTTCGTGGCCCAGACCGCGGCGACCACGATCAAACTCCACCTCACGCTGCGTAAGGCGTACGGGTTCGGGTCGATGGTGATGTCGCTGATCAGTTTCGACAACCAGGTGGGCACCTTCGCCTATCCGGGCGCGACGATGGGGGCGATGAGCGCCGCCGCCCTGAGTAACGCCTCGCACGCCGAACAGGATGTGGCGGCCGCGCTGCGCGAGATGGAACTGCGGGCCTCCTACCACTCGGCCGAACATATGGGCTTCGACGAACTCATCGATCCGGTCGAGACCCGCAATGCCCTGCTGCTGTCGCTGCAGCGTGCGCTGTGCGCCCGCCAGGCTCCGGCCCAGCCGGTGACACGGACGGCGATCATGCCGTGAGCGGGGATGCGAAACCTATACTGATAGATATACAGTAGGCATATCAATTCGCCGTCGTACGGCAACCGGCCGACGATCCGATCGCGCTGGCGGCGATCGGGATTCGGTGAGGCGAAAGGACTGTGATGACCGCACTGGACTACCGGCCGATCGATGTCGACAACCATTACTACGAGCCGCTGGACGCGTTCACCAGGCATCTGGATCGCAGATTCCGCCGGCGCGGGGTGCAGATCGTGCAGCAGGGGCGCCATCGCGTCGCGATCATCGGCGACCGGGTCAACCGGTTCATCCCGAACCCGACCTTCGATCCGATCATCGTGCCGGGCTGCCTGGACCTGATGTTCCGCGGCGAGGTGCCCGAGGGTGTGGATCCGGCCACCTTGATGCGGGTGGAGAGTCTGGATCTGCGGCCGGAATATCAGCACCGCGATGCCCGGGTCGCCGTGGTCGACGAGCAGGGCATCGAGACCGTGGTGATGTTCCCGACCTTCGGCTGCGGGGTCGAGGAGGCGCTGCGCGATGACATCGAGGCCACCATGGCCTCGCTGCATGCGTTCAATCTGTGGCTGGACGAGGACTGGGGGTTCGACCGCGCCGATCATCGGATCATCGCGGCCCCGATGATCTCGCTGGCGGATCCGCGGGCCGCCGCCGACGAGGTCGATTTCGTCCTGGAACGTGGTGCGCGCGTGGTGCATATCCGTCCCGCACCGGTACCCGGCGGCGGAAAACCCCGCTCGCTCGGGGATCGGTCGCACGATCCGGTGTGGGCGCGGCTGGCCGAAGCCGATGTGCCGGTCGCCTTCCATCTCGGTGACAGCGGATATCTGAGGATCGCGGCCATGTGGGGCGGTAGGGACACCTTCGAGCCGTTCGGCGGTCCGGGCGACGCGCTTGACAAGATCGTGGTCGACGACCGAGCCATCCACGACACCATGGCCTCGATGGTCGTGCACGGCGTATTCGACCGGCATCCGGGACTGCGGGCCGCGAGTATCGAGAACGGGTCCGATTTCGTGCACCGACTGTGCAAGCGCATGAAGAAGCTGGCCAATCAGTCACCGAAATCGTTCCCGAACGATCCGGTGCAGACCTTTCGCGAACATGTCTGGGTGGCACCGTATTACGAGGACGATCTGCCGGACCTCGCCGAGGTGATCGGGGCCGAGCGGATCCTGTTCGGCTCGGACTGGCCGCACGGCGAAGGGCTCGCCGAACCGGTCGCCTTCGTCGACGAACTATCCGGATTCGACGATGATGACACCCGAAAGATCATGCGGGACAACGCCTCGGACTTTCTGGGCGTGCCCGTGACGGCATCGGCCCGCTAGCAGCTGGGGCTCCGCGATGAGTGAATGGACCATCGGGAAGGTATTCGACGCGGTCGCCGGCGCCGTACCGGACCGGACGATGACTGTCTGTGGTACGCGCCGGCGCCGTTTCGGTGAGGTCGCCCGGCGCACCCGGAAATTCGCGAACTACCTGGCGGACAATGGATTCGGTGCGCACAGCGCGCGCGGCGATCTGGAGCGCTGGGAATGCGGTCAGGACCGCATCGCGCTGCTGATGCGCAACGACCAATACCTCGAGGTGATGATCGGCTGCCTGAAGGCCAGGGCGGTGCCGGTCAATATCAATCCGCACTACACCGCGCACGAGATCGCCGAGCTGCTGGCCCGGATCGAGCCCGGCGCCATCGTCTATCACCGCTGTTTCGGCCCGGTCGTCGCCGAGGCCGCACCCGCCGGGGTGCGAGCGCTGATCGCGGTCGAAGACGACAGTGGCACACCGCAATTGCCGGGTGCGGTCGACTTCGAGACGGCCGTGGCCGAGGGCGCGGCCGATCCGGTCATCGACACCAGTCCTGACGATCTGGTGATGCTGTGCACCGGCGGCACCACCGGACGGCCCAAGGGGGTGCTGTGGCGGCAGGGCGATATGTATGTGGCCTCGCTGAACGGTGCCGATCACGAATCCGCCGATCCGGTCCGGGAATTGGCGAAGATGACCGGTCAGGTGTGGTTCGCGGCGTCCCCGCTGTGGCATGCCGCCGGGATCTGGACATCGTTCGCGGGGCTGCTGGCCGGCCAGACCATCGTGGCCTACGACGACCGCGATCGGTTCGACGCCGATCGTGCCCTGGCAACCGTCGAACGCGAGCGGGTGTCGCTGATGACGATCGTCGGCGACGCATACGCCGGACCGCTGGTGCGCGCGCTGCGCGCCGGCGACTACGACATGTCGACTCTGATGGCGATCGGAACCGGCGGTGCGGCAACGAATCCGGTGTATCGTCACGAACTGCTGGAACTGATTCCGCACGCTCTCATCGTCGAAGGGTACGGCTCCTCGGAGACCGGTGGCATGGGATTCGGGCGCAGTGCCCGCGGTGCGGAGGTGGACCGGTTCGCGCTCATGCCGGGCGGAGTCGCGGTGTCCGAGGACAGGTCTCGGATACTGCGCCCGGGCGACCAGGAGATCGGCTGGGCCGCCCGCACCGGCCGGGTGCCGCTGGGGTACCTCGGCGATCGCGACGCCACCGAGAGCACATTCCCGGTCGTCGACGGTGTGCGTATGGCGATTCCGGGGGATCGGGCCGGCGTCGACGCCGATGGCACTCTTCGCCTCCTGGGTCGTGATGCCCTGGTGATCAATACCGGTGGTGAGAAGGTCTTCGTCGAGGAAGTGGAGCAGGTGCTGCGGGCCCTGCCCGGCATCGCCGACGCCCTCGTCGTGGGACGGGCCAGCGCCACCTGGGGGCAGGAGGTCGTCGCCCTGGTCTGCCCGGATTCGACGGGCGCCGACCAGGTACCGACCGCCGCGCAACTGCGGCAGTCCTGCCGCACCCGATTGGCGGGATTCAAGATCCCCAAGTCGATCGAATTCGTCACCGAGATCCGCCGCCTGGGCAATGGCAAACCCGATTACCGGTGGGCCCGCGGGCGGGTCGGCGCCGATATCGCCGAGGAAATGGGAGCCGGATAGATGCGTGCGGTGATCGACGGCCTGGTCAATGTGCACTTCGGTGAGCGAGCGCAGCCGAAGTGGATGGAAAGGGTCCGCGACGACTATTTCAACGGTCCGGCCTCGCTTTTCGAGCAGGTCGAACTCACCGAATTGATCGACGAGATGGATGAGCAGGGCGTCGAGAAGGCGGTGCTGATGTATTCGATGGTCAAACCGTCGAAAACCGCGCTCGCCTTCGTCGAACAGCGGCCCGACCGGTTCTCGGTCGCCATCAACGGCGTCGACCTGCTGCATCCGGTGGCCTCGCTCCGGGAACTCGAGGCCCTGGTGCGCGATCTTCCGGTGACCTATACGACGGCCGGTGCGAGTTTCTGGGGTGACGGACAATATCCGCCCACCGACGCCGCCTACTATCCGCTGTACTACAAGTGCGCGGAGATGGGTCTGCCGCTGTGCATGAATACCGGACTGCCGGGACCGCCGATTCCCGGTGAGGTGCAGAACCCGATCTATCTGGACCGCGTCTGCTATCGCTTTCCGGAATTGAAGTTGTGCATGATCCACGGTGCCGACCCGTGGTGGGATATCGCCATCCGCCTGCTGCTGAAATACGAGAATCTGCGGTTGATGACCTCGGCGTGGTCACCGAAACGGCTACCGGAATCGCTGATCCATTACATGCGGACCCGCGGTCAGCGGAAAGTGATGTTCGGTTCGGACTGGCCGGTGCTGCGAATGCGCCGGGTGGTGCCCGAGGCGCTGGCCCTCGATCTTCCCGATGACGTACTGGACAACTATCTCTACAACAACGCGGAAGAGTTCTTCTTCACCGGCCGGTCTGCTCGAGGCGCCGACCGGGGTGCGGGTGCCCCGCAAGATACGGAGTCGTCATGATCGATCGCTACGAATTGCGCCGCCAGGACTACAGCCTGTCCGCCGACCAGAGTGAACTGCAGTCCGTCTACGCCAAATTCTTTCGCACCCGCAGCGGGCTCGAGGTGGTGCGCGCCGCCGAATCGGACGGGTTCGACAAGGAGCTGTGGGAGCGGTTGTGCGCCACCGGGGCCACCTCCATGGCGCTCCCGGAATCGGTGGGTGGCGACGGCGCGACCCTGGTGGATCTGGTGCTGGTAGCCGAGGAACTGGGCCGCACGATAGCGCCCGTCCCGTGGATCGATCACGTCTGCGCCGCACGGCTATTGGGCCGGCTGGGTGGGTTCAGCGGATCCGCGACGGGCGAGGGGCGCCGGATCGCCGGCCTGGACACCCGGCTCGATGCCGCCACGGGCCGGCGTTTGATCCCGGTCGGCGCGATCGCCGACGACGTACTGGTCCGCGACGGAGGGGATGTGCTGTGCCTGGGTTTCGGCACCCGCCCGGCGAAGGTCGACAACATCGGCCGACTGCCCATGGCCTGGATCGATCCCGCTGCCGCCGACCGCCGCACCGTCATAGCCTCGGGTCCCGAGGCGATCGCAGAATATCTGCGCGCACTGGACGAATGGCGCCTGCTCACCGCCTCCGCCCTGGTCGGGCTGGTGGAGGAAACCCTCACGGTCGCGGCGGAATTCGCCAAGAACCGGTTCACCATGGGGGTGCCGATCTCCACCTTGCAGGGGATCTCCCATCCGCTGGCCAATATCGCGATCGTCGTCCAGTCCGGCCGGCAGCTGGTCCGGCGGGCGGCCTGGTTCCTGGAGCATGAACCGGAGATCCGCCCCGAATTGCCCTGTGCCG
>JAFMQT010000016.1 GCA_017354515.1 Nocardia sp.
CATGGGGTATCCGTGCCCTTGCCGAGTCTTGGCGGCAGAACCGTAAGCCATCCCTCGAGGACACACCCGTCGACTATCGGCGGGGGTGTGCCCTGTGCCCGGATGGAACTGTCCGTGCATATCGGGGGGCGTTGACCGCACCTCACCGGTTGACTTGGTCCGGCGTCGGTGCGTCATCGGGTGCGAGGTGAGCCGACACGTCTGCGGCTCGGTGAGACCCGGGCCGTCCGATCAGTGCCCGAGCTTTCCGCCTGCCACGTCCGCAATGAACGCGTCCCACTGATCCGGGGTGAACACCAACGCCGGAAAGTTCACGTTTTTGGAGTCCCGTACACCGACCTTCGCCCCCTCGAGGAAGGCAACCTCAACACATTCACTTCCCGCGGAACTGTGGCTGGATTTGAACCACCGCGCCCCGGCTAACTCAGGCTTCACGCTCGTGCTCCCTTGCAATTTCACGGACTAGATCTCTGCTCGGCCGATCGTCCAAAGTCGCTGCCAGCAGACCGTGGAACGCTTGACGGCACCGGCGCACGTCGTCCACGCCTTGAAGGTACACGTCACCGGTAAAACTCTCGGCGAACACGATGGTCGGTTCAACCGGCCTGCCTCTGCCGTCCTTGGGAAATGTCATGACGATGAATTGAGACAGTGCGGTGCCGGTCGGGAAGCCGGCCCGAAACGGCAGGATGCGCACCTGGACATTGTCGCGAGTGCTCATATCCGCGATATGGCGCAGCTGCGCAGCCATCATGCGTGGAGCGCCGACCACAGTACGAAGAACGTTCTCGTGCAAGATAACCGAGAGTCCGATCGGGTGCCGCTGTCGAGTCACACAGTGCTGCCTCTGCATTCGAAGAGCGACGCGACGTTCGAGCCCCTCATCGGTATCTTCGGAGAAATACTGCCGGTCAACGGTTCTCGCGTAGTCGGCGGTTTGCAGGATGCCCGGCACGATCAGCGGTTGATAGATCGCCAATTCGCTGGCTTCGCCCTCCAACGCAACGTACGTGTTGAACTTGGCCGCGATCACGTCGCCGTAGCTTCGCCACCAGGAGCGGGCCGGCGTCTGTTCGGCAAGTTGCTTGGCCGCGTCGGTCTTCTCCTGGTCGAGCCCGTACACCTCACACAAGCCGGAAACATCACGGACCCTGACCTTTTCGGTCAGCCCGCGTTCGAGGCGGCTCAAGGTGGACTTGTGCCATTCCATGAGCGCCGCGGCCCGCTCGACGGTGAGCCCGGCACCCTCACGTGCTTCTCTCAGATAGCGGCCGAGCTGTCTGCGCGGCAGGGTGCTGCCTACCGTTCCCGGCTCGTCGTCTTCGGTGATCAACGTGCACTGTCTCCCCTCGTTGCATTCCGACATCAGTACGTGTTGCAGAACGCACCGATCCTATACACCGTTGCACAACACGACCTGGCGATTCGGGTGAGTTTTTCCAGGTCATCGTGTCGGCCCACATCCGCCTCCGCCGCCCGCCACTGTCGAGGCATACCAACCGGCGAGGGGACGAGGTGTACACGTGATCGACAGCCAACCGATCGCACTGGGGTGGGTGCATCCGGATGCGCTCGCGCTGGACTGGGATATGGCTCAGGTCGCCCGTTTGGCCCGGCATCTCGGCTACGAGTTGGTGTGGTCGCCGGAGACGAGCCGGATACCGCTGCCGGATCAGGCCCGCGCGGCCGGCGCCGATGTGCTGATCACCCCCTCCACCGACCACATCGGCATCATGACGCTGCACGCGTTGATGTACGTTGCCGACGTCGAAACCGTCACGCCGCGTTTGTCTTTCGCCCGCTGGCCGTTCAAGCGCCTGGCTTCGACCGACTAGGAACGGCTGGTGGTCCTGCCGGCGCTACTGCCGACTACCGACGTCGAGCATCGATACCGAATCCGAGTCCTCGTCCGCGACATACGCGCGGCGTCCGTCCTGTGCGACGGCGGCGTAATCCGGGCCTACACCGACCGCGATCGTGGCGGTGACCTGCCGGGTGGCGGTGTCGACGACGGAGACGGTGTTGGAGCCGTAGTCGGCCACATAGGCGTGGCGCGAATCGGGTGCGAAGGCCAGTGCCTGCGGATTCTGTCCCACCGCGGTGGTGGTCACCGCGAGCGTCGCCACGTCGATGAATGAAATGCTCGCGGCGTCATAGCTGGCGACGATGGCTTGACTGCCGTCGGGCGAGACCACGACACAGTGCGGAGAAAGGGGCACCGGGATCGTCGCGCGCACCGTGCGGGAGGCGACGTCGACCACGGACACCAGGTTCGATTCGTGGTCGGCGACGAACGCGGTGCGCCCGTCCGGGGTGAAGGTGATCCAGTGCGGGCTGGCAGGAACCCGTATGGTGGCCACTACCGTGTTGGATGCGGTGTCGATGACCGATAGCGTCTGCGAGTCGTGATCAGGCACCCAGACCTGGCGGCCGTCCGGAGTGGCGATCAGGGCGAACGGGCGCAGGCCGACAGGAATGTCCTTGATGATGACATCGGTGGCGGTGTCGACGACTTCGACCACACCCGCAAGGTCGTTCCCGTAGGTACTGATGTAGGCCCGCCGGCCGTCGGGGGTGATTGCCGCGAAGCGGGGCGGCAGCGGCGTGTACATCAGGGGGGTCGCCTTCGCGGCTGTCAGATCGAGCGAATAGACCTGATGATCGCCGGAGATCGCCAACCCGTGCCGGCCATCGGGACTCAGGGCCAGAGCCTGCGGTGCGGGAACCGAAAACGAACCCACGGCGGTGGGCGTCGCGATCGAGGTGACAGGACGTGTGGGTGCGGCGACAGTGGGCGGTGCGGACTCGGCCGGCGGCGAGACGGTCGCGATCTCGTTATCGGTACCGGTATTCCTGCCGGAATTGACCAACACCAGCACCCCGACCACCACAACGGCAGCGACCGCACTCAGCAGCCGCCACCGAAGCCGATGTGACCGAACCGGATTCGAGGTAGCGACCGGCAGCTCGACATCCGGAGCGGACTGGGTATCCCGCTCGGCGAACTCGAGTCCCGGTACGGTGATCCGGGTCGTCCGCCCGCGCCGGGCCTTGGCGTTCGGCAACCTCACCACCGGAGTATCCCAGCTTCCCGTCAGCTGGGCGTGGTGTTTCAGCACGTTGGTTCCACTCGCCGCGTGCCATGGAGTGGTGTTCGCGGTAGCGGGCCACCGCCATCGGGTTGACTGCGAACACCGGACGGCCCGTCGCCCCGACGTCGAAACAGTCACGCCGCGTTTGTCTGTCAAGCCGGACGACGCCATCGAGAATGGCAGGATGGAGGTATGGTGCGGTATCGCGATCCCGGGCCGCTCGTCTTCGATGCTGTTATCGAAAGCCCTGACGGCCCAGGGTCATACGTGACATTCCCGTTCGACGCGACCGAGGTGTTCGGGGTGCGGGCGCGAGTGCCGGTGCGGGTTCGGTTCGACGGCGAGGTCGACTACACCGGTTCGCTGGCTCCGTACGGTGGCCGGCATCGGCTCGGTGTTCGTAAGGATGTGCAGAAGTCGCTGGGTAAGACCCATGGCGATACCGTCACTGTCCAGGTGCGCCTGGATACCGATCGCGCCGAGGTGGCCGACAGCAGCTGAGCCCCGTCGGCGATCCGGGGACGATGGGACGTGATCGATCACTACACTGACGCGCACACCGTGGAAGGAGCGTGATGGGCGCACCCATCGTCGACCGGAGTACCGATATCGCATATCCGCTGACGCCGTGTCCGGACGAGGATCGCGCGTTCCACGAGCAGTGGCCGGTGCGGCTCGGCGACACCGACGGTGGCGAGCGGCTGCGCCTGGACGCCGTGGCCCGGTATCTGCAGGACATCGGCTACGACCACCTGAAAGTGGTCGACGACGGGCATAAGCACCAGGGCTGGATCGTCCGCCGCACCGTCATCGACGTGCTCGAACCTGTCGAATTCGGCGAGCAGGTGCACCTGCGGCGGTGGCCGGCGGCGCTGTCGAATCGGTGGTGCAATATGCGCATCCAGGTCCGCAGCGACAATGGTGGTCTGCTCGAATCCGAGATGTTCCTCATCCATGTCGACATCGAGGCCGGGCGTCCGGCCCGGATGAGTGAGCGATTCATGGCGCCGATGCTCGCGGTGACCACCGAACACCGCTTGAAGTGGCGGGCGGCGCTGCGCGAATACGCCGCTCCCGACGCCGAGCTGCGTCCGTTCCCGTTGCGGGTCACCGATGTCGACCGGCTGGGGCATGTCAACAACGCGGTGCACTGGGAAGCGGTGGAGGAGGCGCTGGCGTGGTTCCCCGACGCGCCGCAGCCCCCGTATCGGGTGATCCTGGAACACGCGGGGCCGGTCATGGCCGGTGACGAGGTGCTGATCCGCGCCTGGTGGAGTGCGGACGCACTGCATGTGCAGCTCGAAGTAGACGGCGGCGCACGCACTTTGGCGCGAATCGAATCGCTCCCGGACCGACGCTGTTAGTCCGGATCGATCGGTCAGGGCGCGGCGATTGCGGCGCGACGGCGGGTGCCGCGCGAAAGCACCACGCCCACAACGATCGCCGCGATCGCCGACACCGCACCGCAGCCGAAGAAGCCGACGCGCGGGCCGAACTGTTCGGTGACCCAGCCGACGATCGGACCGCCGATCGGCGTGCCGCCGGTGAACACCATCATGTAGAGCGACATCACGCGGCCCCGCATGGCGGGGTCGGTCTCGAGCTGCACCATCGAGTTGGCCGAGGTGTTGAAGGTCAACCCGATCAGGCCCACCACGGTGAGCATCGCGGTGAACAGCCAGTACTCCGGTGCGAAAGCGGTCACCGCCTCCAGCACACCGAAACCGACCGCCACCCCGACCAGGGCGTTCATCCGCACCCGACCGCGGCGGCTCGCCAGCAGCGCACCCGCCAGCGATCCCACCGCGAGCGCGGTGTTCAGCAGTCCGTACTTACCGGCGTCGACGTGGAAGACGTGATAGGCGTAGCCCGACAGCACCGTCGGGAAGTTGTAGCCGAAGGTTCCGATGAACGCCACCAGCACGATCGGCCAGATCAGCCGCGGATGTGCTCGCACATAACGCAATCCCTCGCGCAGCTGGCCCTTCTCCCGGGGCAGGCGCGGCACCGGATGCAGCTGCGAGGTCCGCATCATCAGCAGGCCGCCGATCACGGCCGCGAACGAGCAGGCGTTGATCGCGAACGCCCAGCCGGAGCCGACCGCGGCGATCACCGCCCCGGCCACGGCCGGTCCGATCAGGCGCGCGGACTGGAAGTTCGCGGAATTCAGGCTCACCGCATTGCGCAACCGGTCCCGGCCGACCATCTCCGCGACGAACGATTGGCGGCTGGGGTTGTCCACCACCGTTACCGTACCCAGCAGCAATGCCAGCAGGTAGACGTGCCAGACCTGCACCGCGCCGGTGAGGGTGAGAATCGCGAGGACGGCGGCCAGCAGGCCCATGGTCGCCTGGGTGAGGATCAGCAGCCGGCGCTTACCGAAGCGGTCCGCGATGACACCGCCGTAGAGGCCGAACAGCAGCATCGGCAGGAACTGCATGGCGGTGGTGATGCCGACGGCGAACGGGCTGCCGGTCAGACTGAGCACCAGCCAGTCCTGAGCGATGCGTTGCATCCAGGTGCCGGTATTGGAAACCACTTGGCCGGCAAAGTAATAGCGGTAGTTGGGGATGGCCAGTGCGGAGAACATGCCGCCACGCGGCGGTGGCGGCGATGTGGTCCGGTCCGGGGTGCGGGTGGGCGAATCGGCGTCGCTGCCGGTGTCGTCCACGGTGCCGCGAGTCGCGGTCGGTAGCGCGGTCAATACTGTCTCCCTGCCTGCTGTGCTCCTCGTTTCCTCGGGGCGTGGGTATTCGGTTCGTTTACAGGTGCGCCAGGCGCTCGAGTGCCGGCGCCGCGGCGCGGATAGCCGCCCATTCCTGTTCGGTGAGCTCGCCGGCCAGCTCCGCGAGGAACGCGTCGCGTTGACGGCGGCTCTCGGTCAGGATCTCGGTCGCGGTGTCGGTGGCGGTCACCACCATCTGTCGTCCGTCCCTCGGATCCGGTTCGCGCCGGACCAGCTGTTTGTCGGTCAGCATCGTCAGGATCCGGGTCATCGACGGTGGCCGCATATGTTCGTTGCGGGCGAGTTCGCTCGGGGTGGCGGGGCCGCCACGCACCAGGGTGGCGAGGACGGACATCTCGGTGGAGCTCAACGAACAGTCGACCCGCTGGTGGCGCAGTCGTCGGCCGAGTCGCATGATCGCCCCGCGCAATGTGGTTACGGTGGCGAGGTCGTCTTCGGCGGTCAGTCCTGGCATGCGGTTAGTCTACCTTATTAGACTGTCTAAGTAAATCCCGTTCGGTACCGGGCTGGTTGCTGAGTGTTAACGGTGGGCCGATAGTGTCCCGATATTCGTGACGTACACGCTGGTTGGAAGGGAGCTGAATGTGAAACGAATCCTCGCTCATACCGTCGGCGTCTTGGCGGCTGCGGCCGCGGTGCCGATGGCATTCACGGCTGTCGCGAATGCCGACAAACCGGGTCCCGTTTACTTTTCCGCGCACGGAATGAATTGCTCGATCACCGATGACGGCACCGTCGGGTGCGATCTGACGAGCCCGACATCGTTCGCCTTCTCGACCGGTACGGACTCGCAGATCCCGGTGCCGTTCCCGGTGCGGGAGGTCCTCATCGACGTCCCGTGGGCCCCGGCGCATCCCGGACTCGATCCCGGGACTCCGCACACCCTGCCGGGCGGCAATCCCGATATCGGCACATTCGGAACCACGGCGGGCTCGGGCGCCAACCAGGGGCCGGCCGTCTACCATGCCGGGGCGGTGTGCGCGATCGGGTTCCACGGCTCGTTCAGTTGCCAGTCGAAGGGGCACGCGTTCAACGACTACGAGCAGATCACCGCGTCCTGATCGCGTGTTCACACCATCTTCGTGAGGATTTCCTCGGCGAATCGTTCGATCGGGGCTCGATAGCGGCCGGCGGTATCCTCCGGGTCCGCATTCCCTGAGTTGGCACCCCCTGAGTTCGCGCTGCCCGACTCGGGGGCGAACATCGCCCACGGGCTGCACATGATCGCGGTGATCCCGAGGTCCTCGGCGCGCTGGTACAGCTCGAGCGACGGCTCCTCGCGCAGGGCGAGCATGATCTCGAATGGGCTGCTCTCGCGGCCGTATTCGCGTCGCAGGGCCGAGAGTGCGGTGACCTTGTCGACCGCCTCGTCCCAGGTGTAGGCGCTGCCGACCCAGCCGTCGCAGGATCGGGCGGCGCGCCGCAGCGCCGCCGGCGACTCCCCGCCGCACAGGATCGGCACCGGTGCCGGGGGATGCGGCTCGATCATCAATTCCGGTATGCGGTAATGCTTTCCGGTCCAGCTCACCCATCCGCCGCGCCACAGTTCGGGCAGCGCCTCGATCATCTCGTCCAGACGGGAACCGCGGTTGCCGAAATCCTGGCCCATGAGCTCGAATTCCTCCCGCATCCAGCCCGCGCCGACGCCGAGCATGACCCTGCCGCCGGACAGGGCCGCGGCGGTGGAGACCTGTTTGGCGACCTCCAGCAAGGGCCGGGCCGGGGCGATGTAGATGGCGTTGGTGAATCGAATCCGTTGTGTCACAGCGGCCATCGCACCGATCTGCACCCAGGAGTCGGGCCAGGCGGTCTCGGGCGACCACATCGGCTTACCGGTGGGTGAGGGATACGGCGAGGTCAGCTCGCGCGGGTAGATCATGTGATCGGACACCATGATGCCGTCGAATCCGGCCTCGTCCAGCATTCGCGCCAGCGGGATGATGTCGGAGGTCCGCATGAACGCGGTTCCGGTCCAGAATTGCATCGCGACCCTCTAGTACTGCAACGACACTCAGGTGAGTGGGTGGCCGCGGCGTCGGTAGTGGGAGAGCCGGGCTTGGTGTTGTCGGCGGCGTCGCCAGCGTGACCAGGCCCAGGTGTGGTCGGGCCGGTGGTGGCGGGTGAGGACGAAGGTGATGAGCAGGCGGCGGATCTCGGGTAGCGTGAGGGCGATCATGTCTTCGTCAGGATCGGCGAGTCCCCCTTTGCGGCAATGGCTTTCGATGCGGCCAGCCAGGCCATGGCGAGCATCGACAGGGTGATGTGGGCATACCAGGCGCGCCAGGCGCGGACCTGGTAGTGATCGAGCCCGGCCTCGCCCTTGGCCTGCTGGAACGCTTCTTCCACATGCCAGCGCGAACCCGCTGTCCAGGCCAGATCGACCAGCCGGGCCGTGGCCGGGCCGTAGCAGAGGTAGTAGGCGATCTCGCTGGGTTTGGCGATGCTGCGCCGGGCCAGCAGCCAGTGCCCGCGCCCGCTCTTCCATGTCCCCTCGATCTGGCGGCGTGCCCAGTCGTATTCGCGGGGTCCGTGCGCGCCGGCGCCGACCGACAGCCGCTGCCAGGCGTGGCCGGCGAACTCGGCGACCAGGTCCCGGGCGCGGGCGATCCGGTCCGCGCGAGTGGTGACCTGCTGGTCGCAGCGGGTGGCCAGCACGTAGAACACGTCATGGTCCTCGCACCACTCCCGCAGGTAACCGGCTTGCCCGTAGGCTTCGTCGGCGGTGAACCACCGAAACGGCACCTTCGCCGCCAGCGCGCGTTCGAGCATGGTGATCATCTGTCGGGGCTTGGTCGCGAACTCGACCTCGTCGGGAATCCCGGCATCGCGGCAGCGGTCCCGGTCGCCGGTCCACGACTGGGGGAGATAGAGTTCCCGGTCGATGAGAGCGTGCCCGTGCCGGGACGCGTATGCCAGGAACACTCCGATCTGGCAGTTCTCGGTACGACCGGCCGTGCCGGAGTACTGGCGTTGCACGCCAGCGGATTTCACGCCCTTCTTCAGGAAGCCGGTCTCGTCCCCGGCCAGCACGGCGTCGGGGTCACCGAGGTGCTCGACGACGTAGTCCCGCACGTCGTCACGGACCGCGTCGACGTCCCAGTCGGCGGCGCGTAGCAGCCGCTGCATCCCCTGCGGCCCGGTGTCACCGGCACGCTCGGCCAGCGTCCACCCGTTCTTGCGTTCCAAACCCGCCAACAGCCCCGACACGTACTCCCTGGCCCGCACCCGCGGCTCCGACCGCGCGAACCGACCCCCGATCCTGGTCATCAACGAATCCAACTCCGCCACAACACGATCCAACACCACACAACACATCTACCAGCACCAACCCGCACAGGTGTCGTTGCAGTACTAGCTCAGTTCCACGCGGTCCAGCACATCCGTCCGCTCCAGATCCCCGGGCGGTTCGTTCACCACCAGACTTCGACGGCGAATTCGGTTGGCGGGCCACCAGTTATGGCGTCCGATCAGGGTGGCGACCGCAGGGACGACGATGGTGCGCACGATCATGGTGTCGATGATCAGACCGATGCCGATGGTGAAACCGACCTGCGCGGTATTGCCTTGCGCGGCCGCGGTGAGTGCGAGCATGGTGATCGCGAAAACCGCTCCGGCCGTGGTGATTACGCCACCGGTCGCGGTGACGGACCGGATGATGGCCTGCCGCGGTGACCCGTGCAGGCCGGCCGCGGACCGCAGCACCTCATCGCGGACCCGAGACATCAGCAGCACGTTGTAGTCCGCGCCGACCGCGACCAGGATGATGAACGCCAGCGACGGAACGGCCCAGTGCAGCGGGCGATGCAGCAGATGCTGCCAGACCACGATGCTCAGGCCGAGGGCCGCTCCGAAGGACACGATGGCCGAGCCGACCACGTAGAGCGGCACCACCAGGCTTCGCATGAGCGCCGCGATCACCAGCAGGGCGAGCAGGCTGGCGAAGATCATGATGGAGCCCAGATCGCGCATGGCCATACCGCGCAGATCGCGGTAGGTCGGGGTCAGGCCGGTCACCTCGACCGACGAATTCTGCAGGCTGGTGTGATGCACCGCGTCGCGCGCGGTGTCGAGGATCTTTCCGGTACGGGCCATGGAGGCGGTGCTGAACGGGTCGCCGGTCTCGGTGACGATCATGCGGGCCATCCGGCCGTCGGGCGAGATGAACAATTTCATCGCGGTCTGCAGATCCGGCCGCGACATCGCCCACTGCGGAATGTAGAAGCCGCCACTGGTGCCGGCCGAGGTGTTGTTGCGCAATTCCGCCAGGTAATCCGCGGCGGTCTTCAGGCCGCTCTGCAGGCGGCCCAGCTGGGAGGTCATCAGATTGACGCCGCCGTCGATCAGTTTGGAACCGTCGGCGAGCTGGCCGCTGCCGGCCAACAGTTGGTCGGCGCCGTTGTCGAGTTGATGTAGTCCGGCGTCGAGCCGGCGCTGACCGTCGAGGATCGCCCCGGCGCCACCGGTGGCCCGGCCCATGCCGTCATCGAGCTGGGCGAGACCGTCGGCCAGTCGCTGATTGCCGTCGGCCAGTTGCTGGGCTCCGGACCGCAGCTGGTTGATCTTCCCGGCGGGGCTCGAATCAATCAGTGCGAGCAGGCCTTTCGCGGCCGAGCACATGGGAACGGCATTGCAGTTCGGCGTCCCGGTGACCTGTCGGCGTAGAGCGTCGAGCTGGGCCTGCGGTCCGTTCAGGAACGACAGCGCCTGATTGACCCCGTCGGAGAGCTGGCGCGAGCCGGCAGCCAGCTGGTTGGCGCCCGCGCGCAGTTGCTGGGTTCCATTGCGTGCCTGCCCCAAGCCGCCGTTGAGCTGTTCGTCCCCGGCGACCAACTGCCCGGACCCGTTCACCGCCTGCTTCATCCCGGCGCTGAGTTGCTGGGTCCCAGCGTGTAATGCCTGGGCGCCGTTGGCCATCTGACCGGTGCCGTCGGTGAGCTGTTTGATCTTGGGCTGGGCGCTGGCCAGTTCGACCACCCCGCCGGACAGTCCGTCCGCGACCACGCCCGCCTGATAGCCCAGCGAGCTCTGGCCGATCGTCTCGCCCAGGGGCCGGCTGATCGACTGCACCGACTCCACCCCGGGGACCTTCGCGATGGCTGCCGACACCGACTCGAGCGCGGCGAAATCCTTGGTATTGCGCAGATCGTGGTCGGAGGTGACCGTCGCGTATTCGGGCAGCAGGATATTGCCGTGATAGTGCGCCGCGATCAGGTCGTATCCGCGATTGCTGTCGGTGCCGGGGCGCTGGGCCTGACGTTCGTCGTAGCTGAGGTGGATGGAGGGGATCGCGGCGGCGAGCGCGATCAGCACACCGAGTGACAGCGCCAGGGCGCGGCCGGGCCGGCGCACGGTGTGCACGCCGAGCCAGTGCCAGTAACGCGAGCGTCCGGAATGGGGGCGCGGTTCGAGCATGCCGAACCGGATCGCCAGCGCCATCATCGCCGGGGTGAGGGTCAAAGCTGCCAGCAGGGTGACGAAAACACCTATCGCACAGGGTATTCCGACTGTTTTGAAAAGGCCGATCCGGGTCACGACCATACTCGCGCAGGTGAGCGTGACGACCAGACCCGAGGCCAGGATGACCGCCGCGATACGCGGATAACTCTGTGCCAGCGCGGTTTCCGGATCCGTTCCGGCGCGTCTGGCCTCGTGATATCGGCTGATGAGGAAGATCGCGTAGTCGGTGCCGGCGCCCAGAATGATCGCCGACAGCAGCGATACCGAGAAGATCGTCAGTGGCATGCCATGTGAACCCAGCAGGGCCACAGTGCCATTGGAGCTCGCCAGCGCCAGGCCGATGGTCGCCAGCGGAATCGCGACCGCGGCGACCGATCGGTACACGGCGAACAAGACCATCATGATGCACAGCACGGTGACGCCGGTGACCAGCGGCATCGACTTCTCGATATTGGCGAACTCGTCGGCGATGGTGGCGGCGGGACCACTGGTCATCACTGTCAGCCCAGGTGGCCGCGGCAGCTTGTCGATCGTTGTTCGGATGGAATTCACGGAGGCGGTGGACGCGGCGGTACCGCTGTCGCCGACCAGCCGAATCAGCGCGTAGACAGTGGTTTTGTCCGAGCTGAGCGCGCCGGGCGCGGTGATCGGATCGCCCCACAGATCCTGCACCGACTGGACGTGCGCGCGATCGCCCCGCATCGCCGCGACCAGGCCCGTGTAGTAGTCCTTATCCGATTTCGTCAACCCGCCTGGGTGGTTCAGTACGATGTACGCCGAACCCGACGACGTGGACTCCTGAAATCTGACGCCCATGTTCTGCAACGCGCGGACCGCTGGGGCGTTCGGCGGGATGAAGTCCGCCGAATGTGATGAAGCGACCGACGAGATCTGCGGAACGGCGATATTCAAAATTCCGGCGATCGCGATCCAAATGCCGATGACCAGTATGGGTTTCCGGGCTGCCCACCGCCCGCAGGCGGCGATGAGATCGGTTCTTGCTCTCACAGTATCCTCACTGATCGCGCACACGTGCTCCGGCCGCAGCGGTACGTACCGGGGTGCCCGCCCAGATATTAGATTGAAAGTTGTACTGGCAGGGGCGATTTTGGCGGAGCATGAGGCGACCCTACGTGTCGGGCCGTGTGGTTGTTAAGTGTCCCAACGAAATTATGCGAAAACCCGGACAGGGTGAAGCGTCTCACACGATACTCATGCCGTCTCCGTGATTCTAGAGAGTGAGAGCGCGCATGGTTGCAGTCGCCATCGTCGGGATCGGGTGTCATTACCCTGGGGGAATCGTCGACCCATCGAGTTTCTGGGATTTCGTCATCCGGAAAGGTGATGCGGTCACCGAAATACCAGCTGAGCGCTGGGATGTGGAGCGATACTACGATCCGGACCCGGACGCGTCTGGCCGAATGTATACGCGCCACGCCTCTTTTGTCGATGAACCGATCGGTCGGTTCGATCCGGATTTCTTCGGAATATCCCGACGCGAAGCCATGATTCTCGATCCGCAGCAGCGCCGTTTGTTGCAGGTTTCGTGGGAAGCGATGGATGACGCAGGAATTGCCGGACGGGTTTCCGGTAAATCGGTCGGAACGTTCATCGGTGGTTTCACCAATGACAATGCCGTCGGTAAGGCGAGTACTCACAAGCTGGACAAAATCGACAATTTCGCCGCGTTCAGCTCGTCCCAGACCTTGCTGTCCAACCGGCTCTCGCACGCGCTGGATCTGCGCGGTCCGAGTATGACGGTGGATACCGCGTGCTCGTCGTCGCTGGTGACCACGCATCTGGCGGTGCGGGCACTGGTCGAGGGGGAGTGCGAGGTCGCGCTGGTCGGCGGTTCCAACGTGATCTTCCAGCCGGAAACCTTCATCACCATGTGCAAGGGCCGGTTCCTGGCGGTCGACGGTCGATGCAAATCCTTCGACGCCGCCGCCGACGGGTACGGGCGCGGTGAGGGCGTGGGCATCGTGGTACTCAAGACGTTGGATCAGGCGCTGCGCGATCGGGATCGGATCTACGCGGTGATCAAGGGCAGCGGGGTGAATCAGGACGGCCGCACCATCGCGGTGCCGGTGCCGAACCCCGATTCGCAGTACGACCTCGCCCGCCGAGTCTGTGAACAGGCCGAAGTCGATCCGGCCGGCATCGGTTTCGTCGAAGCGCACGGCACCGGCACTGGTGTCGGCGATCCGCTGGAGGCATCCGCTCTCGGACGCGCGTACGGCACGGCCGAGGGGCGCGTGCGTGCGCTGCGGATCGGTTCGGTGAAGAACAACTTCGGCCATACCGAGGCCGCGGCGGGCGTGGCCGGACTGATCAAGGCGGCCCTGACCGTGCGCGAGGGCCGGGTCGCACCGCAGGCCTATCTCGAGAACCCCAACCCCGAGATCAAATTCGACGACTGGGGTCTGCATGTACCACTCGAGGCCGAGGAACTGCACGGAATCCATGCCGCGGTCAACAGTTTCGGATATGGCGGCACCAACGCCCATGTCGTGGTCGAGCGCGCCCCCGATCCCGTGCCGGCCGAACCGGTGCGCGACAGCGTGCGGGTGTTTCCGGTCTCGGCGCGCAACGAGGATTCGATGCGGAAGCTGGCCCGCAGCTACGGCGATCTGCTGAAGTCCTCGTCCGCGGTGGCCGATCACGCCGATACCAGCGTCGACGCCGCGGCGGGCGGCGGGACGGTCGATGCGCGGGAGGTCAAGGCCGCGGTCGTGCATCGGCGCGCCCATCACCATCTGCGCAAGGGATTCGTCTACCAGGACACCGACGACCTGCTCGCCCAGCTGGAGTCCTTCGCCTCCGGTGAGGGGCAGCTCGGCGACCGTGTCCTGGTGGAGGGGCTGCACGTCCCGGTATTCGTGTTCAGCGGTATGGGGCCGCAGTGGTGGGCGATGGGACGTGATCTGCTCAATCGCCCCGGGCGCTTCCGCGATACCGCGCACGCGATCGATGCGGAATTCCAGGAGATCGCGGGCTGGTCCATTCTGGCCGAGGTGCTCGCCGACGAGGAGAACTCCAAGATCTCGCGTACCGAGATCGCCCAGCCGGCCAACTTCCTGATCCAGGTCGCGCTGACCGATCTGCTGGCCGGCTGGGGAGTGCGTCCCGCGGCGGTGGTCGGGCACAGCGTCGGCGAGGTCTCGGCCGCGTACGTGAGTGGGGCACTGTCGCTGACCGACGCACTGACCGTCGCCTACCACCGGTCCCGGTTGCAGGCCCGCACCGCCGGCAGCGGCGGCATGCTCGCGGTCGGCCTGAGTGCCGAGGACGCCGAGAAGCGTTGTGCGCGTTTCGGTGACGCCGTCTCGGTCGCGGCGGTGAACGGAGCCACCGGCGTCACGCTCGCCGGAACCGAAGGCCCGCTGGAAGAGTTGCGCGAGGAATTGACCGCCGACGGCGTCTTCGCGCGGCGGCTGCGGGTGGAAGTGCCGTATCACAGTCACCTGATGGATCCGATCCTCGCCGATCTGGAAGCGGCGCTGGCGGGTCTGACGCCGAATCAGGCCAGGGTGCCGCTGTATTCGACGGTCACCGCGGCCCGGCTGGACGGACCGGAGATCAGCGAACCGGGCTATTGGCGGCGTAACGTCCGCGAGACGGTGCGCTTCGCCGACGCCATCGATACTCTCATCGAGGAGCGCTACCGGGTCTTCCTCGAGGTCGGACCGCATCCGGCGGTCACCGGCAACATCCGCGAGGCGTTCGTCCGCCACAGCGTCACCGCCGCCGCGATCTCGACCCTGAACCGGGACAAGGGCGCCGAGGTCGCGATGTTCGACGCCCTTGCCGAGTTGTATCAGGTCGGTGCCGTCGATACCCCCGGTGAGGCCGAGGTCTATCGCGACGGTGCCGTTCCGCATATGGACCTGCCGCCGTATCCGTGGCAGGAACTGGAGGTGTGGGAAGAGGATCCGCGCACCCTCAGCGTCCGATACGGCGACGCCAACCGGTACGCGCTGCTGGGCGACCGCACCGATGCGCTCGGCTCCGAGTGGGAGGTGACGCTCGCGCCGGCGAATCTGCCGTGGTTGCGCGACCATATGGTCACCGGTGCCGTGGTCGTGCCCGGCGCCGCCTACATCGACGCCGCACTGGCCGCGGCGCGACAGCGCTCGAACAACGATCAAGGCGGTGTGGACGCACTCGGCTTCATCACGCCGCTGGTCGTCGCCGAACACGATGTGCCGATCATGCGGGTCAGTGTCGAAGGTGCGGCCAAGCGATTCGAGGTGAAGGCCCGTCCGGGTGGAACAGAGGTGTGGGCCCGGCACGCTTGGGGCCGTCTGGTCGAGGCCAAGACCGGCTCCAACTCGATCGATGTGCCCGCCGACAGTGACGAAGACATCCGCTTCGAGCACGACGAGATCTACCGCGCGATGAGTGCGTTGGGTCTGGACTACGGTCCGGCGTTCCAGCGGATCGGCTCGGCCAGGGTCAGCGATGGCGAAGTCTGTGTCGCCGAGCTGCGGACCGCGGATCTGGCCGAAGGCGGCTACTGTCCCAACGCGCCGCACGTCGTTCATCCGGCGCTGATCGATGCCGCGCTGCAATGCACCGCGGTCCTGCTCGCGGCGAGCAGCCAGATGCATGGCACGCGTCCCGTCGCACATATCCCCGCGGGTGTGGAACGGGTGCGCTACTACGGGCCCGTTCCCGACGATCTGCTCGCCGTCGTACGGATCGCCACCAGCGATCCGATGCGGGTGGACGCCTTCCTGACCGATCGCGACGGTACCGTCGCGCTGGCGATGTACGGTGTCGAATTCGCCGCGATCGGAGCCAATCCCGATCCGGTCGACGAACTCGAACCGGTGTTCTTCGAGCGCCGATGGGATGTGCTGGACCCGCTGTCGAGCGACAACCAGCACAAGGCGATCAACGTGGTGGCCGAGATCGGCGCGGCGCCGGAGTCGGTGATCGCCGGTGCGACCAACGGCGCGCTGGAACCGGAACGGATCTGCTGGAACCACGACCCCGACGACAAGGAGCAGGCCGCGGCGGCGATCCAGAAGTTCGCCGAAATCCTCGCCCGCGACGGCTATCTGCGCGTTGCTCTGGCTCTGGGGGCCGGGTACGACGCCGCCGACCTCTGCTATCGCGTGGTGTCGTGCGCGCGGGGAATCTCGTCCGCCTCGGAAGAACGGCTCGAAGCCGATCCGGCCGGATTCGACGTGAAGGTGGTGGTCCTCACCACGAACGGAATCGTCGGCCCCGGTGACAGTGCCCTCGATCCGGCTCATTCCGCGGTGATCGGCCTGCGCCGGACCCTGTCCAACGAACTCCATCCGATGGGCTGGACGGCGATCGATACCGATCACACCGTGCCCGCCGACGTCCTGGCCGCCGAGCTCGCCAACGGCGCTACCGTTTTGTCCGACGAAGTTCGGCTACGCGGGCAGGAACGCTCCGCGGAGAAGGTGTTGCGGTCCTGCGAGGAACTGACCGAGCCGTGGAACGAGCCGTATCGACTGGAGTCCGTGGACGATCCGTACGAGGTGGTGCTGCCGCGCACCCGGCTGCTCAAGGATCTGAAACTGCGGGCGTGTGAACGGGTCGACCCGGGACCGCGCGAGATCGAGGTCCGGATCGACACCATCGGTCTCAACTACAAGGACGCGCTCAAGGTGACCGGCATCCTCACCGATCGTCATCTCGACGGCACCTACTTCGGCATGGTTCCCGGTATGGAGGCCGCCGGTGTCGTGACCCGGATCGGCTCGCAGGTCACCGATGTGTCGGTGGGCGATGTGATCGCGGTGGCGTCACGAAATATGTTGCGCCGGTACGCGATCGTCGACATCGACGGCGGTGGCGCGTTCGTGCGCTCCACCAAGGAGCATGTGGAGCAGGAGACCGGCGAGGAGTTCGACCCGCTGACCATCGGATCCGGTCTGCCCTATCTGACCGCGTTCTACGCCTTCCGTGTGCTCACCACCATCCAACCCGGTGAAAGTGTGCTGATCCACGGTGCGGCAGGTGGTATGGGCATGGCGGCGGTGCAGGTAGCGGCCTCTATGGGGGCCACGGTATTCGCCACCGCCGGAACCGAGGAACGCCGCGCCGCCGTGAAGGACATGGGCGCCCACCACGTGCTGGACTCCCGTTCGTCGAGTTTCGTCGAGGACGTGCTGCGGCTCACCGACGGCGAGGGTGTCGACGTCGTCTACAACTCGCTGCCGGGGGAGGTGATCAGCCAGGACTTCACGGTGGCAGCGGAATTCGGCCGGATCATCGAAATCGGCAAGGCGGACATCTTCTTCGGTGGCGCGGTGGACCTGCGGCCCTTCAGCCGGAATCTGACCTTCCACTCCATCGATATGGACCGGCTGCTCGCGCGCAAGCCCGCCCGATTCCGCGAGTACATGCAGGAGTCGCTGGATGTGGTGTCCGAGGGCAAGAACGTGAAACCACTTCCTTACGAACGCTTCCCGATCACGGAACTACCGAAGGCGTTCGAGACGGTGATGCGTGGTTCCCAGATCGGCCGGGTCGTATTGGATCTGCGTTCGGATATCCCCGAGGTGCTGCCACAGCGGCCATCGGGCCTGGTCGTGCGCGACGATGCGACCTATCTGATCACCGGCGGATTCGGTGCTTTCGGCCTGGCCACCGCACGGGCGCTGTTGCAGCGTGGCGCGCGGCGCCTGGTCCTGGTCGGACGCCGCGGTCTCACCTCCGAGGATGTGCGTCGCCAGGTGGAGTTCATGTCCACTGCGCACGGCATCGAAATCCTGTGTGAGGCAGCCGATGTCAGCAACCCCGATTCGGTGGGGCAACTGCTGGACTCGATCGCCGACCCGCAGCGGCCACTGCGCGGAATATTCCACACCGCCGGCGTGATCAACGACCAGCCGGTCGGGGAGATTACCGCCGATGCGATGCGCGAGGTGTTCGCACCCAAACTCGGTGGAGCACTGGCTCTGGATGCCGCGACCCGCGAGCGTGGCCTCGAGCTCGATGCGTTCGTGATGTACTCCTCGATCACCGGCATCACCGGCACCGTTCCGCAGGCCACCTATGCGGCCGCGAACGCCTCCCTGGACGCGTTCGCCGCGCACCGCCGCGCCGAGGGGTTGGCGGCGACCTCGGTGAACTGGGGTGCCATGGCCGGTGGTGGGATGGCCGACAGTTCCGAGGCGATCGGAAAGTACGTCGAGATGCTCGGCTTCAAGACCATCGACATGGATCACGGCGCGGGTCTGCTGTTCGAAGCCTCACGACTCGGATTGACGAATCTGATGCTGGCCGACGTGGATTGGTCGACCTGGCGGACAGCTACCCGCGTGTCGGCGGGAAGTGCTCGATTCGAGGAAGTGGTGGACGAGGTCCCCGAATCCTCGGCAGCCGCTGCCGCTCGTGCCGAACTGTTGAAAATTCCACCGGAGGAACGTGCCGGTAAGGTCGTCGAGGTGGTCGTCGCTCAGCTCAGCGAGGTACTGGGTGTGGAACCCGAGAGTATCGATACCCGAGGGCCCATCGCGGATCTGGGTATCGACTCGGTGATGGCTGTCGAATTCGGTGCTCGCTTGCAGAAGCAGTTCGATATCCAGGTGTCGATGTTCCAATTCACCGGTGATCTGACCATCGAGGCCATCGCGGCCCGCGTGGTGAAACTGCTGGAGCAGGAACAGGACAAGCAGGGGTAGCGCGTGGCGTCGCTGGGCCGGGAGACGCGGTGGGCGTGTTCCGGCCCAGCGGTGTGCGTTGAGCCGCTGCCGGACCGGCACGCGATTCGGCCGGTTTTCGGTCGGCCGGTTTTCAGGGGGCCGGTTTTCAGGATGAGGAGGGGGCCGGGGGCTCTCGAAGGATCAGGTGGGCGTTGGTCCCGGATATCCCGAAGGACGAGACGGCCGCGCGGCGTGGCCCGCGGCCGTTCGTCGGCCACGTCTCCGGCTCGGTGAGCACCCGCAGGGTGTTGCGGGACCAATCGATGTGCGGGGACAGGGTTTCCGCGTGCAGAGTAGCGGGCAAGAGGTCGTTGTGCATCGACATGACGAGTTTGATGACACCGGCGACGCCCGCGGCAGCCTGTGCGTGGCCGATATTCGATTTGATCGATCCGAGGCGCAGTGGATCGGAGCCGGTGCGTGTCGTGCCGTAGGTGGCGAGCAGGGATTCGGCCTCTACCGGGTCTCCCAGCGCGGTTCCGGTGCCGTGCGCTTCGACGGCGTGGATCTGCGACGCGGTCAGCCCCGCGTCGGCGAGGGCCGCGGTGATGACCTGTTCCTGGGCCGTTCCATTCGGGGCGGTCAGACCGTTGGACGCGCCGTCCTGATTGATGGCGCTGCCGTCGATGACGGCGAGGATGTCGTGCTGGTTGCGCTGGGCGTCCGAGAGGCGTTCCAGCACAACGATTCCGGCGCCTTCGCCCAGCGCGAAACCGTCGGCCCGCGCGGAGAAGGGTTTGCAGCGCCCGTCCGGCGCCAACGCGCGGAGCCGGGAGAATTCGATCAGCATGCCCGGGGTGGACATCACCGTGGCGCCACCGGCGAGCGCCAACGCGCATTCGCCGGACCGCAGGGAGCGGCAGGCCTGGTGGATGGCGACCAGCGAGGAGGAACAGGCGGTGTCGATGGTCAGGGCGGGACCCATCAGGCCCAACGTGTACGAGATCCGGCCCGAGGCGACACTTCCGGTATTTCCGGTGAGCTGATAACCCTCCAGGTCCGGGGGTAGCCGGCGGCCGTCGGCCGTGGAGATGACGCCGACGAAAACACCGGTGCAGCTCTCACGCAGGGAGGTGGGTGCGATGCCCGCCGATTCCAAAGCCTCCCAAGATGTTTCGAGTAAGAGTCGTTGCTGCGGATCCATCGCCATGGCTTCACGCGGGGCGACGGAGAAGAACTCGGCGTCGAAATCGGTGATGCCGTCGAGGAATCCGCCGCGGCGCACGTAGTAGGTGCCGGGTTGGGCCGGGTCACTGTGGTATTGCGCGTCGATACTCCAGCCGCGGTCGGTCGGCAGTTCGGTGGTGGCGTCGCGGCCGGATCGCAGCAGCGACCACAGGTCTTCGGGTGCGGCTACGCCTCCCGGGTAGCGGCAGCCCATGCCGACGATGGCTATCGGGTCTGCGGCGGTGTCTCGGCCGCGCACCTGCCGCGCGGGCTGTGGCGTTCGGAGTGCGGGAGTTTCACGGGCGCGCCCGTCGGCGGGCGTGCCGTGCAGTGACCGGCTGAGATCGGCAAGGGTTCTGCAGCGATAGATCGCGGCCGGCGACAGGTCCGATCCGAGCTGTTCGTTCAGGGCCGTGATGAGTGCGGTCGCGCGCAGGGAGTCGATCGAGAGCTCATTCAGGGGACGGTGCACATCGGCGGTGTCGCCGAGCACCGCGGTCGCTATCCGGCCGATGGCTGCCAGGCGTTGCTCGAAACCTGGATCGGAGGAACGGGCTTCGCTGTGGGCAGGTGCCGCGGACGGTGCCGGCCGTGCCGCGTAGTCGGCCGCCGCGGCCACGATATCGGCCAGGAAATCGGCGGCCTGGCGGCCGTTGAAGGCGCGATGGTCGAAGGCCAGCACCATCTTCCGGACGGTGCCGGTGCGGCCCTCGGTCGGTCCGCCGAGGAACAGCGTCGCCACGGCGGGCGGCACCACCAGCGGCGTCGCATCGCACACTTGATCGCCGAGGTACGAGAACAGCAGGGTTACCGAATGGTCGACCGAGGAAACTCCGTCC
>JAFMQT010000478.1 GCA_017354515.1 Nocardia sp.
GTGCTGGTGCGGTATGCGGCCGGACTCGGGTCGCTGCCCGAGCTCGCCGATGCGCAGGGCCCGGTGCGGATGTACGCCGAAGCGGTCGGTACGGCGGTATCGGAGTCCGCCGAGGTGCGTGCCGAACCCGCGAAGATTACCCCGCAGGACGATATTCCCACGCACGTACCGGAATTCAGCCGGTCCGATCTGCGGCGGGCCGTGCGCCGGGCCCGCGACCTCGCCGTCGAATCCCGGTACACGCCCGCCATCGCACAACTGAATACCGTTGTCGAAGCGGCGGTTCCGCAATTGGGTGTTCGCGACGCCGATGTCGTCGACGCGCGGCTCGAACTCGCGGGTCTGCGGTTCGACGCCAATGATTTCACCGCCGCGGCCGAGGTCTACCGGAGTCTCGTCGAGGACCTCACCGATGAACGCGGACCGTACGACGAACAGGTCATGTACTGCCAGCGCCGGTTGGCCGCCTGTGATGCCGAAACCGGCGACCAGTCCGCGGCGCTGTCCCGGCTGCGCCGCCTGCACGCGCAGATGGCGGTCCGCTACGGAGAACAGGATCGGCGGGTGGTCGACCTGGCCAGGCACATTGAGCGGCTCACCTAGGCTCGGCAGGCGGTGGAATAAGAGATCACCTGGCCCGGGTTGCTCCCGGTATGACTGCGATCACTTTGCCGGACAGTGTCAAGAAGACCATCGACGAAGCACAGCTCTACGCCACCGTGGCGACGGTGGGGCGCGACGGCCATCCGCATCTGACCGTCAGCTGGCTCGACCGCGACGGCGACCAGCTGATCTACTCCACCACCAGCGACCGCGTGCAGGGTAAGAACCTGGCCCGTGACCCGCGCATCACCATCGTTATCACCGCGCCCGACAACCCGTTCCTGTATGCCGAGATCCGCGGCACCGCGGCGCTCACCCCGGATCCGGACGGGGTGCTGGTCGATCGCATGTCGCACAAATACACCGGTAAGCCGTACGCCGAATTCAATCCCGCTTCGGTGAACGACGGGCCGCGTGTCGAGGTCCGCATCACGCCGACGAAAATCGCCGGGAGCCTGTAAGGGGTCGGCCGGGAGGCGGCTCAGGTGTCCTCGGTGAGCAAGTAGTGGATCAGCCAGATCGGTGCCCACAGTCCGAATGTGACGAGGGTGAGCAGTAGGTGCAGTCCGTGCGGGCAGGACCTGCCGACCACGATCCGATACTGCTGGTCCAGACTCGCAGCGGACCCTGAGCCCGGTGAAAACGGCTGCGGTGGAACGTAGTACGACGCCGGCGCGGAGAAGTAGTCGGCCGGATAGTACGGCAGCGCGTGCGGATCCTCGGGCGTATCAGCGGAGTATCCGAAGGCGGGCATGTCTCGAGTGTGACGGCAACCTCTGTCGCAGTCTGTCATGCGAACAGCATACAGAGGATTTCAATCCTTTTTATTAGGATAATGCTGGAGTCGATAAGCTCGGTGGGTGACCGAGACGCTGCAGCAGGGACCCATTCACACCGTCCACGCCGAGCTGGGCGCCACCTTCGCGTCGTTCGGCGGGTGGGAGATGCCGGTGCAGTACGGCGGGACCGTCGCCGAGCACAACGCCGTGCGCACCAGTGTCGGACTGTTCGATGTCAGCCATCTGGGTAAGGCGACGGTCAGCGGTCCGGGTGCCGCCCAGTTCGTGAACTCGACGCTCACCAATGATCTCGGCAAGATCGGGCCCGGTAAGGCCCAGTACACACTGTGCTGCACCGACAGCGGCGGGGTGGTCGACGATCTGATCACCTATTACGTCGGCGACGATGAGATCTTCCTGGTGCCGAATGCCGCCAACACCGCGGCCGTGGTGGCCGCACTGCGCCGGGCGGCGCCGGCCGGAATCACCGTCACCGATCAGCATCGCGACTTCGCCGTGCTCGCGGTACAGGGGCCGAAATCGGTGGATGTGCTTACCGCACTCGGACTTCCGACCGATATGGGATATATGGCCTTCGCGGACGCGCAATGGCAGGGCCGCACAGTGCGGGTGTGCCGGACCGGATACACCGGCGAACACGGCTACGAACTCGTCCCGCGGTGGGACGATGCCGAGGCCGTATTCCGGGCGCTGCTCGCCGAGGTCGGCAAGGCCGGCGGACAACCCGCCGGGCTCGGGGCCCGCGACACCCTGCGCACCGAAATGGGCTACCCGCTGCACGGGCACGAACTGTCGGCGGAGATCTCACCGGTGCAGGCGCGGGCCGGCTGGGCGGTCGGCTGGAAGAAACCCGAGTTCTGGGGGCGCGAGGCGCTGGTCCGGGAGAAGGCGTCCGGTCCGCGGCGAATGCTGCTGGGGCTGAAGGCACTCGATCGTGGTGTGCTGCGGCAAGGGCAGACCGTGCTGCTCGGTGATCAGCAGGTGGGCCAGACCACCTCGGGCACCTTCTCGCCGAGTCTGAAGGCCGGGATCGCGCTGGCACTGCTGGATACCACCGCTGGACTCGAACCGGGTGACGAGGTGGAGGTGGATGTGCGTGGACGCCGTCTGCGCGCGGAGGTGGTGCGGCCGCCGTTCGTCACACCGCGGACTACCTGAATAGACCGCCGGTGCGACCGCTGTTTCGTGTGCCGCGGGTCACACTAATCGTCTGAATCGCCGCTATTTCCCAGGTCCGGGCGTTGAGCGTCGCCGTGAAAGTACTAGTGTGCAGGGCATGACAGTCACCGCACAGTTCACCCGAATCCCGCATCCGGCCCCGGCTTCGGCGGATCGGCGCGCGGAGATTCTGGCGGCGCCCGGCTTCGGGCGGTACTTCACCGACCACATGGTTTCGATCGACTATGTCGACGGTGAATGGACGAATGCGGTAGTAGAACCCTACGGCCCGCTGCAGATGGATCCGTCCACGATGGTGTTCCACTACGGTCAGGCCATCTTCGAGGGTCTCAAGGCCTATCGGCAGAGCGATGGCAGCATCTCCACCTTCCGGGTGGACGCCAACGCCGCGCGCTTCCAGCGGTCGGCGCGCCGGCTGGCGATGGCCGAACTGCCCGAGGACCTGTTCATCGAATCGGTCCGGCAGCTGCTCGAGGTCGACGCGGACTGGGTGCCCGCCGCCGGCGGCGAGGACTCGCTGTATCTGCGGCCGTTCATGTTCGCCACCGAGGCCGGCCTCGGTGTGAAACCGGCCGCCTCCTACAAGTATCTGCTGCTGGCTTCGCCTGCGGGAGCGTACTTTCCGCGCGGGGTGAAGCCGGTGCGGGTGTGGTTGTCCACCGAATACGTGCGAGCCGCGCCCGGCGGCACCGGTGAGGCCAAGGTGGCCGGCAACTACGCCTCCTCGCTGCTGGCTCAGCAGCAGGCCGGCGAGAAGGGCTGCGACCAGGTGGTCTGGCTCGACGCCATCGAACGCCGATACGTCGAGGAGATGGGCACCAACAACCTGTTCTTCGTCTTCGGATCCGGTTCCGATGCCCGGCTGGTCACCCCGGAACTGTCCGGATCGCTGCTGCCCGGTATCACCCGCGACAGTCTGCTGACCCTGGTCGCCGACTCCGGATATCCGGTCGAGGAACGCAAGGTGTCGGTGGAGGAGTGGCGCAAGGGCGCCGAATCCGGTGAGATCACCGAGGTTTTCGCGTGCGGCACCGCCGCGGTCATCACCCCGGTCGGGTGGGTCGCCTCGCCGGGCGGGGAATTCGCGATCGGCGGCGGTG
>JAFMQT010000479.1 GCA_017354515.1 Nocardia sp.
GGTGCGGGCGCGGCTGGAATTCGGTGGCCGCACATTCGATTTCGAAGCCACCCACAATGCCGCCTCCGCCGCGATCTCGCTCGGCGTGGCCTGGATGCACGGGGATATGCGCGAGGCCGGTGGCCCGCGGCCGGTCGAGGGCTGGTCGACCATGGAGGTCATCAAGATCCGCGCGACACCACGGGACTGAAACCGATTATGACGACCGCGAGAAACACGTAGTATTCGCGGTTATGGAGTTTCATCCCGAGGTCGCCCATACCGCGCGCATGTACGACTGGTACCTGGGCGGGCAGGACAACTACGAGGCCGACCGGATCGCCGGCGAGCAGGCTTTGCGAGCACACCCCAACCTGCGACTGACCGCGCGGTGTAATCGGGACTTCATGCACAGAGCCGTCCGTTTCCTGGCCGAACAGGGCATCGAACAGTTCCTCGACATCGGCACCGGCATCCCTACCGAGCCGAACCTGCACCAGGTCGTCCAGGAGGTCAATCCGGCCGCCCGGGTCGTCTACGCCGATAACGACCCGCTGGTATTGACCCACGCCCGCGCCCTGCTGACGGGAACCTCGGAAGGACGCACCGCGTACCTCAATGCCGATCTGCGGCAACCGGATTCGATCCTGTCGGATCCGAAACTCACCGAAACCCTCGACCTGTCCGCGCCCACCGCCCTGTCGGTAATCTCGATCCTGCATTTCATCGAGGATCCCGACGACCCGCAGGGCACGATCGCCAAGCTGATGGGTGCGTTGCCGGCCGGTTCCTACCTGGCCATGACCCACGCCACCCCGGACTTCGGGCCGGAAATGGGCGAGGTGGAGCGCGTCTACCACGAGGCCGGCCTTCCGGGGCAGATTCGCACCCGCGAGGAAGTCGCCCGTTTCTTCGACGGGCTGGAATGGGTGGAACCGGGTCTGACCACACCACACCGCTGGCGGCCGCCGATCGACCCGCCGGAGGTCATGGACAATCAGGTGCAGTTCTACGCCGGAGTCGCCCGAAAAGTCTGACCAGCCCTCCCCTTCCCGCCGGCCTGCCGACACGACCCCGGGGCAGAAACCCGAACCGGCCCGCCGCACCGGCAGCCGGCTATCGACTCTGCGAAGATCACGGATAGTAAGGTTTGTTGCAACACCCGAGGCACCCGAAAGATCCGATCCGCCAAGACATTCGACCGCACGGATCCAACCCGCAGGTGGCGACTGCTCGGACGGGTACTCTGTTGTCTTGTGGATCTGCAAACGACGGTGGCGCACACCGCCCGTGTCTACGACTGGTACCTGGGCGGCCGGGACAATTACGAAGCGGACCGGATCGCCGGTGAACGCACCATTCAGGTGCACCCCACGGTACGCATCATGGCGCGGCAGAACCGGGACTTCATGTTGCGCGCTGTCCGGTACCTGGCCGGCCAAGGTATCGATCAGTTCCTCGATATCGGCACCGGCATCCCCACCGAGCCGAACCTGCACCAGGCCGCCCAGGAGATCAATCCGACCGCCCGGGTCCTGTACGTCGACAACGACCCGCTGGTGCTCACATTCGCGCGCGCGTTGATGGCCGGCACCCCCGAGGGCCGCACCGCCTACCTGCATGCCGATCTGCGGCAACCGGATTCGATCCTCGCCGCTCCAGAGCTGACCGAGACCCTCGATCTCTCGAAGCCGATCGCGGTGTCGGTCGTGTCGATCCTGCACTTCGTCGAGGACTCCGAGGACCCATACCATGCCATCGCGAAGATCATGGATGCCACAACATCCGGGTCATACCTGGTCATCACCCATGCCAGTGGCGATTTCGGGCCCGAGATGGAAGAGGTCGAACGTGTGTACCATGAGGCCGGCATCAGGGGACAGATGCGCAACCGCACCGAAGTCACTCGGTTCTTCGACGGTATGGACTGGGTCGAGCCAGGTCTGACCACCCCGCACGGCTGGCGACCACCCATCGAACCTCCGCAAAGTATGGATCGCAAGGTCCAGATGTACGCCGGCGTCGCCCGGAAGGTCTAACCCACCCTCCCCCTCTTCCACCCCAGGTCGCGCAATGTGCGACCTGGGGTCTTCGATGCGCCGACGCCCCCTTATCTGGATAGTCTGGTTCGCCAAATTGGAGAGTGCTATTCTCGCGATGTTCCGCAAGTACGGGGAACACGCCTTGAAAACGACGCGTACGAGGTAGCGCACGAGGGTGCGTGACCAGCTCGGGACATATGTGATGTGGATCGGTCCCGATCGAGACGCCGCAGACGCACGAGGAGCGACCCATGTCGGTGCAGCAGGTTCTGGACGAAATTCGCGAACGGCCCGGCGGCGGTGAGGCAATCCCGATCGTCGATCCGGTCACCGAGGAGCAGCTCACCGAATTCGCCGACGAAGGCGCCGACGCGGTCGACGCCGCCGTGAAACGAGCCCGGGCCGCCCACGACGCCGAGGCGTGGACCGGCCTGTCCGGTAGCCAGCGAGCCAAGATCCTCTGGCGGATGGCCGATCTCATCGAGGAGAACGGCGCCCTGCTCGCCGAACTCGAATCGGTCAACGCGGGCATTCCGACGGTTGCCGCCGGTGCCATCGTGGACGTCGGCGCGGAATGGTTCCGCTACTACGCCGGCTGGTGCACCAAGATCGAGGGCATCTCCGCCGATATCAAGACCAGCGGGCTGACCGGTGTCGATGCCCAGATGCACGCCTACACCCTCAAAGAGCCCTACGGCGTTGTCGGACTGATCTTCCCGTGGAACGGGCCGGTCTTCAACTACTGCGCCAAACTCGCCCCGGCCCTGGCCGCGGGGTGCAGCACCGTGGTCAAGCCCGCCGAGGAGACCCCGCTGTCGGCGATCGTGCTGGATCGTCTGCTGCATGAGGCCGGTGTCCCCGACGGCGTGGTCAATATGGTCAACGGCCGCGGTCACACCACCGGCGCAGCGCTGACCGCGCACCCCGATGTGGACAAGATCGCCTTCACCGGATCCACCGAGGTCGGCCGCGAGATCGTGAAGGCCTCGGCACTGACAAATCTGAACAAGATCACCCTCGAACTCGGCGGCAAGTCGCCGGTGCTGGTCTTCGACGACGCCGACCTGGATATCGCGACCATGGCGGCCGGTTTCGGCGGCTTCATCCACTCCGGGCAGGCGTGCGTCTGCGGTTCGCGCATCTTCGTCCAGCGCGGAGTCTACGACGAGTTCGTGACCCGCCTGGCCGCGCTGGCCGACGGTCTGCAGATGGGTGGCCCGAAGGAGGAGGGCGCCCTCATCGGCCCGCTGATCAGTGCCAAACAGCTGAAGCGGGTGCTGGGTTACATCGACGAGGGTAAGTCCGCCGGCGTCGAGATCGTCACCGGCGGTGAGCGTCTGGACCGTAAGGGCTATTTCGTGCGCCCGACCGTCGTCACGAATGTGGATCCGGCCACCAGCCGCATCTACAAGGAGGAGATCTTCGGCCCCGTCGTCACGGTCCTGCCCTTCGACGACGAGGACCAAGCGGTCGCGATGGCCAACGATTCCACCTACGGGCTGGCGGCCACCGCCTACACCAAGGATCTGGCCCGAGCGCATCGGATCGCCAAGCGCCTGCAGGCCGGTACCGTCTCGCTGAACTGCCAGCTGGTGTTCGATCACTCCCTGCCCTTCGGCGGTTACAAGCAGTCCGGCTGGGGTTACGAATCCGGTAA
>JAFMQT010000148.1 GCA_017354515.1 Nocardia sp.
CGTCATCGTGTTCGCCGCCGGTGAGAAGGCCGCGGAAGCCGAAGCGGCCGGCGCTGACGCCGTCGGCGCCGAGGATCTGATCGAGCGCATCCAGGGTGGCTGGCTGGACTTCGACGCCGCGATCGCCACCCCGGACCAGATGGCCAAGGTCGGTCGCATCGCGCGTGTGCTGGGTCCCCGCGGCCTGATGCCGAACCCGAAGACCGGCACCGTCACCACCGATGTGACCAAGGCCGTCAACGACATCAAGGGCGGTAAGATCAACTTCCGCGTCGACAAGCAGGCCAACCTGCACTTCGTGATCGGCAAGGCCTCCTTCGACGAGAAGAAGCTGGTCGAGAACTACGGCGCCGCGCTGGAGGAGATCTTGCGTATCAAGCCGTCGACCGCGAAGGGCCGCTACGTCAAGAAGGTGACGATTTCGACGAACACCGGACCGGGCATCCCGGTGGACCCGAATCGCACCCGAAACCTCACCGAGGACGACGCGTAAGGTTCCGTTCTAAACGTGAAGGGCCGGCAGGGATTTCCTGCCGGCCCTGCACGTTTCCGGTCCACCGATGCTCGTTTTGGTTATTCGGGAAAGGTTCGCTATTCTGTACTGCGGTTATCGACATGTTCGATGATCACCCCCAATCGTTCTACCGAAGACCGTTGGTTGCTGCCGTCAGGCAGTCGAAGGTCCGGCCGACAGTGCCGGCGGCCCACGCAGGGAGAGCCGAGGTCAGGGACCACGTGTGGGCCGCGAGCTCACGCCGAGTTTCTTGTGCGCCCCGGGATCGCTCTGCGACCGGGGCGTTTGCTTTGTCATCGTGCCGCGGGCGCCGTTCGGCGCCGCCTCTGGAAGTCGGTAGTTCATAGCAGAACCGACCATGCTGTCTCGACCTAGCAAGAGAGGAGGCGAAGTATGGCGAAATCCGAGAAGGTCACCGCGGTCGCGGAGATCACAGAGCAGTTCAAGAGTGCTACGGCCACCGTGATCACGGAATACCGTGGTCTGTCGGTGGGCAATCTGACCGAACTGCGTCGTGCGCTGGGCAGTGGTGCCACCTACTCCGTCGCCAAGAACACCCTGGTCAAGCGTGCCGCCGCTGAGGCGGGCGTCGAAGGCCTGGACGAATTGTTCGTCGGTCCGACCGCCATCACCTTCATCCAGGGTGAGCCGGTCGACGCCGCCAAGGCCCTCAAGACCTTCGCCAAGGAAAACAAGGCGCTGGTCATCAAGGGCGGCTACATGGACGGCGCTCCGCTGTCGGTCTCCGAGGTCGAGCGCATCGCCGACCTGGAGTCGCGCGAGGTGCTGCTGGCCAAGCTGGCCGGTGCCATGAAGGGCAACATGACCAAGGCAGCCGGCCTGTTCGCCGCGCCGGCCGGCCAGGTCGCGCGCCTGTTCGCCGCGCTCGAGGACAAGAAGCGTGCCGAAGGCGGAGCAGCCGCCGAATAAGACTCGGTGCCGAGTTCGCCACGCGCAGTAGTGAATTCGATGCCCGTCTACTTCAGAAACTCTGATCCCCGCCGCGGCGGGGACAACCCCTTACGAAAGGAAACACCATGGCCAACGTGGACGAACTGCTCGAGACCATCGGCGGCATGACCCTGCTGGAGCTGTCGGACTTCGTCAAGAAGTTCGAGGAGAAGTTCGAGGTCACCGCCGCTGCTCCGGTCGCCGTCGCCGCGGCTCCGGGTGCGGCCGGCGCCGCCGGTGCCGAGGCCGAGGCCGAGCAGGACGAGTTCGACGTCATCCTCGATGGTGCCGGCGATAAGAAGATCCAGGTCATCAAGGTTGTTCGCGAGCTCGTGTCCGGCCTGGGCCTGAAGGAGGCCAAGGATCTGGTCGAGGGCGCCCCGAAGCCGATCCTGGAGAAGGTCGACAAGGAGGCCGCCGACGCCGCCAAGGCCAAGCTGGAAGAGGCCGGCGCGAAGGTCTCGGTCAAGTAATTTCCGGTAATCCGGCATCGAAAAGGGCGGCTCCGTTGCTGAGCCGCCCTTTTCATACATTTCTGCCCCCGATTTTCACCCGCCCACCAGTTGGTTTCCCGCCTGATTTTCTACCGCCGGGTCATGTAGGGTGTGCTGCACCTGCGGCATGCGATACAGTGGCCGCACCCCGTGTGACGCGTCACACCGCGCATATATACGGTGACGCGGCCGTGGGCGCTCGTCAGAAGAATTGTGGAGGTTGGCGTGGGCGTCGAGGTCAGGACCGAGGCTGTTACGAAGTCATTCGGTTCCCAGCGTATTTGGCAGGATGTCACCCTGACACTGCCCCCGGGGGAAGTCAGCGCCTTGCTCGGACCTTCCGGTACCGGTAAGTCGGTCTTCCTGAAGTCGCTCATCGGCCTGTTGCGGCCCGAGCGCGGCTCGATCTTCATCGACGGCACCGATATCACCACCTGCTCCAACAAGGAGCTGTACGAGATCCGCAAGCTGTTCGGCGTGCTGTTCCAGGACGGTGCGCTGTTCGGCTCGATGAATCTGTTCGACAACGTGGCCTTCCCGCTGCGCGAGCACACCAAGAAGTCCGAGTCCGAGATCAAGCAGATCGTGATGGAGAAGCTCGAACTCACCGGTCTGCTCGGCGCCGAGGGCAAACTCCCCGGTGAAATCTCCGGTGGTATGCGTAAACGTGCCGGTCTGGCGCGTGCGCTGGTCCTCGACCCGCAGATCATCCTCGTCGACGAGCCGGACTCCGGTCTGGATCCGGTGCGTACCACGTACCTGTCGCAGCTGCTGATCGACATCAACGCCCAGATCGACGCGACGATTCTGATCGTTACCCACAACATCAACCTGGCCCGTACGGTGCCGGACAACATCGGCATGCTGTTCCGCCGCCAGCTGGTCATGTTCGGCCCGCGCGAGGTGCTGCTGACCTCCGAGGAGCCCGTGGTCAAGCAGTTCCTCAACGGCCGCATGGTTGGGCCGATCGGTATGTCCGAGGAGAAGGACGAGGCCCAGATGGCTCGCGAGCAGGCGCTCGCCGACGCCGGCCATTACGACAACGCCATCGACGAGATCGAGGGCATTCCGCCGCAGATGAAGGCGCAGCCGGGTATGCCGGCCCGCCAGGGCCTCGAGCGCCGCCGCAACCGGGTGCTCGAGATCATGCACACCCTGCCGCCGGCCGCCCAGGCCGCGATCCGGGACTCGATGGAGCAGACCGGCGGCATGCCGGCACGTTCGGTCCCCGCGTCCGATGCCGCCACGCAGGTTCTTCCTGCCTATACCGGTAATTCCCCGCAATATCAGGGCGGCGGATACGACACCACCGTCAGGCATCCCCAGACCGGCAGGTAACATACGCCGATGTGAAACAACCCCTGACACGGCTGCGTACTCCGGTCGAGTCGGGATTTGCTCAGGCCGGCAACATTTTTGCACTGCTCATCGCTGTAGCACGCAAGTCTGTTGTCCGGCCTTTTCAATGGCGTGAGTTCGTCGAGCAATCGTGGTTCATCGCGAGTGTGTCGATCCTTCCGGCGTCATTGGTGGCAATCCCGTTCGGTGCCGTCGTGGCGTTGCAGACCGGCTCGCTGATCAAACAGCTGGGTGCCGAATCCTTCACCGGTGCGACCAGCGTGCTATCGACCGTGCAGCAGGCGGCTCCGGTGGTCACGGCCCTGATCATCGCCGGTGCCGCGGGCTCGGCCGTGGCGGCCGATCTGGGTTCGCGGACCATCCGCGAGGAGATCGACGCCATGGAGGTGCTCGGCATCGATCCGGTGCAGCGCCTGGTGGTGCCGCGGGTACTCGGCATGATGCTGGTGGCGGTGTTGCTCAACGGCCTGGTCTCGGTTGTCGGCATCGCGGGTGGTTATTTCTTCAACGTATTGCTGCAGGGCGGAACACCGGGGGCCTATCTGGCCTCGTTCTCGGCGCTGGCCCAGCTGCCCGATCTGTGGATCGGAGAATTGAAGGCCCTGGTATTCGGATTACTCGCCGGAGTCATCGCGGCATATAAGGGACTGAATCCCGGTAAGGGTCCGAAAGGCGTCGGTGACGCCGTCAATCAATCGGTGGTCATCACCTTCCTGGTGCTCTTCTTCGTCAATCTGTTGCTGACCCTGGTGTATTTGCAGGTCGTCCCGGCGAAGGGGTCGTGAGAATGGTTGTCGCACAGCGGTACCCGCATTTTCAATGGCTGCGCCGGCTGGGCGCGATCCTGGCCTCGCCGCTCGGCGTGGTCGATCGTGCCGGCGATCAGATGGCGTTCTACTCCAAGACCGTCGCGTGGATCCCGCGGACCGTCGTGCACTACCGCAAGGAGGTCATGCGGCTGCTGGCCGAGGTGACCTTCGGTTCGGGTGCGCTCGCGGTGATCGGCGGAACCATCGGCGTGGTGGTCATGATGTCGGCGTCGGTCGGCGTGGTGGTCGGCCTGCAGGGTTTCAAGGCGCTGGACGCGCTGGGTAGTTCGGTGCTCACCGGATTCCTGACCGGCTACATCAATACCCGCGAATTGGCGCCGCTGGTCGCCGCGTTGGCGTTATCCGCCACTGTCGGCTGTGGTTTCACGGCACAATTGGGTGCGATGCGGATTTCCGAGGAAATCGATGCACTCGAGGTGATGGCCGTTCCGGGCGTGCCATTTCTGGTGACCACGCGTGTCGTTGCCGGATTCGTCGCGGTGATTCCGCTCTATATCGTTGGCCTGCTCGGTACCTATTTGGCGTCTCGGCAGATCAGCGTGTGGTTCAACGGGCAATCCAGCGGTTCCTACGACCACTATTTCAGTCTGTTCCTGCCACCTGAGGATGTGCTGTATTCGTTCATCAAGGTGCTGGTCTTCGCATTCGTGGTCATCCTGATCCACTGCTACTACGGCTTCAACGCCACCGGCGGTCCCGCCGGAGTCGGCGTGGCCGTGGGCCGCGCGGTGCGCGCCTCGATCGTGTTGATCAACGTGCTCGACTTCTTCCTCAGCCTCGCGATCTGGGGCACCACCACAACCGTGCGGGTTGCCGGATGAGCGCGCGCGGAGTGCAACTGTGGCGCGCCACCGAGAAGTTGCGGGTGCGTACGCTCGGGATCGTATTCTTCCTGGTGGTGGCGTTGTTCCTGACCGTCACCATCGCGTCCTACAACAAGGTGTGGACGAAGGTGGTCAAGGTCGACCTGATCACCGACACCGCGGGCAATGCCCTGACCCGCAATGCCGACGTCAAGGTGCGCGGTGTGACCGTAGGGGAGGTTCGCTCGAGTTCCACGACCCACGGCCGGGTCACCTTGCAGCTGGCCCTGGAGCCGGACAAGGCAGCGAAGATTCCGTCCAATGTGACCGCACGGCTGCTGCCGAAAACCCTGTTCGGCGAGCGCTATGTGGACCTGGTGTGGCCGCGGGAACCGAGCAACAAATTCCTGAAGGCCGGGATGACGCTGCACCAGGATGCCAGCGGTAACGCGGTCGAGGTCAGCCAGCTGCTGGATTCGGTCCTGCCGGTGCTGCAGGCGATTCCGCCGCAGTATCTGGCCTCGACGCTAGGTGCGCTCTCGCAGGCACTGGGCGGTCAGGGCGAGGAATTGGGGCATACCCTCGATCGGCTCGACGACATCTTCCGCGACATCAACGGTGTGATGCCGGATCTGCGCCAGGACCTGCGCAGTTTCGCCAAGGTGGCCGACACCTACTCCGATGCGCTACCGCAGCTGGTGGATACCTTCGACAATCTGCGCACGCTGAACGCGACGGTCGTCCAGAAAAGATCGCAGCTGGACACGCTGTATTCGGTGCTGACTCCGGCCTCGTCGAAGACCGCCGATTTCCTGAACGCGAACCACGACAACATCATCGATATCGCGGCCGATTCGCGCGGCGCGCTGAATCTGCTCGCGAAGTACTCACCGGAGTACGCCTGCGCGTTGCATAATTTCGCGCAGGTCAAGCCGCGGATCGACACGCTGTTCGGTAAGGGTACCGATACCCCTGGCTCCAAGGTGACGATCGAAATCGTCAATCCGCGGGGCCGGTACCTGCCCAATCAGGATGAGCCGCGGTTCCTCGATACCCGGCCGCCGGTGTGTTTCCCGGAACCTCCGCTCGGCGTCGACGCGGGGCAGTATCCGACCGGCCCGCCGAATGACGGTTCCTATCAGCCGCCGAGCCGCAATCCGGGTGACCAGAACATCGGCCGTCTGGCGCCGGCTCAGTACTCGGTGTATGGCGCGGGGACGCCCACGAGTGTGGGTTCGCCGCGCGAGGAGCACACGCTGGGTGCGATCTACGGCGCGGCGAACGGGGTGACACCCGATCAGGTCCCCGGCTGGGTGGCCCGGATCGCGGCCCCGGCCATGCGGGGCAGTGAGGTGAGTGTGCGATGAGTGGTGGTTTGCGCGGTCTGGGTGGACCGCTGACCAAACTCGTGATCTTCGTGGTCGTGACGTTGCTCGCGACGGCCCTGCTGGGGTTGACGATCGCGAACTACTCGGGCGGCGGTACCGAATTCAAGGCCCGGTTCAGCGATGTGACCTCGTTGAACCCGGGTGACGAGGTGCGTATCGCCGGTGTCCGGGTAGGCAAGGTGACCAAGGTGTCGGTCGCGGATCGAAGTATGGCCGAGGTGAAATTCGAACTGACCGACCGGAATTGGCTGCCGGCCTCCACCACCGCCACGGTTCGCTACCGCAATCTGGTGGGTCAGCGCTATATCGCGCTGGAGCAGGGCAGCGGTCAGCAAGGCCACAAGATCACCAAGGGTGCGACGATTCCGCTGGAGCGGACCAAACCCGCGCTGAATCTGACCACGCTGTTCAACGGATTCCGCCCGCTGTTCCAGACCCTGTCGGCCGATGATGTGAACAAACTGTCCTACGAGATCATCCAGGTCTTCCAGGGCGAATCGGGAACGATCAGCGATCTGGTCGGCAATACCGCGAGCCTGACCAACAAGATCGCCGATAAGGACGCCGTGATCGGACAGATCGTCAAGAACCTCAATGTCGTCCTGGATACGGTCAACAAGCGGGACGGTCAGCTCAATGATCTGATCGTCAACACCGCGGCACTGGTGCACGGTCTGGACGCCGAACGCGGAACCATCGGTTCGGCGGTCGGTTCGCTGGGCAATCTTGCCTCGGCGACCGCCGACCTGCTGGTCCCGACCCGGCCGACACTGCAGGGCTCGATCGCCGGGCTGAACCAGTTGACCGGAACCCTGAACAGCCGGTCCGGTGAGGTCAACGAGGCGCTGGCGAATCTGCCGCTCAAGATGGAGAAATTGGGCCGGGCGGCCAGTTACGGCTCGTGGTTCCAGTTCTATCTGTGTGGTATCGACGTCGTCGCCGGGCCCGGACTCAAGGAAGCGCCGCAGCTGAATCTGCCCGCCGGGATGCCGACGGTGAATCAGCCGGTGTACACGAACCCGGCACCGCGCTGCCACGGAAAGGGTGGTCGGTGATGCAGGACCGCAATCTGTTCGGCGGCCGGAGTCCGGCGTTCGTGGGCGGACTCGGAGTGTTTCTGGTGCTGCTGCTGGCGGTGTCGGCGTTCTTCCTGAACCGGCTGCCCATCCTGGGCGCGAGTTCGAAGTACACGGCCGAATTCTCCGAGGCCGCGGGTCTGAAGGCGGGGAACGAGGTGCGCATCGCCGGGGTCAAGGTGGGCGATGTCGCCGATGTGAAACTGGCCGGGGACCGGGTGCTGGTCGAGTTCCGCACGCGCGACGCGTGGATCGGCGATTCCACCACTGCCTCGATCCAGATCAAGACGCTGCTGGGCCAGAAATATCTGGCGCTCGATCCCAAGGGCTCGCGCCCGGCCAATCCGGACACGCATATTCCGTTGTCGCGCACGGTATCTCCGTATGACGTGGTGGACGCGTTCAGTTCGGCGGCGAAGGAGATCGAGAAGACCGACACCGCCCAGCTCGCCACCAGTTTCCAGGTGCTCTCGCAGGCGTTCTCGGGAACGCCGCCGGAGATTCGCGGGTCGATCGACGGTGTCGCCCGGCTCTCGGAAACTCTCTCCAAACGCGATGAAGAGCTCAAACGCCTGTTCAACGCCACCAATCGGACTACCAAGGTGCTCGCGGACCGCAATGCCGAATTCGAACATCTCCTGGCCGACGGCGGTCAGCTGGTGGCCGAGCTCAATGTCCGTCAGCAAGCCATCGGTCAGTTGCTGACCGGCGCGAAAACCGTTGCCGCCGAATTGAGTTCGCTGGTGCACGACAACGAGGCGCAGATCGGACCGGCGCTGACCAATCTGAAGAAGTCGATCGACATGCTCAACGACAACCAGCAGAACATCTCCAAGACGTTGAAGCTGGCCGCCCCGTTCTACAGCCTGTACGCCAATGTGCTCGGCACCGGCCGCTGGTTCGACGCGGTGATCGTCAACCTGACCCCGCCGGCCCTGCCCGAGATCCCCGGTGCCCGTCCCCCGATCCGCACCATGGGAGGTAACTGATGGCGGCCGCGCAGAGTTCGCGACGGGGCGCGTTGACCGTGATCCGGGAAGCGGGCCGGCGGAGCAAGACCGTGATGGTGCTCGGCGTGGTCGCGGTCGTGGTGCTCGCGGGTGTCGTGTGGTGGCTGGTCTCCGGCTACGACACCACCAGGATCACCGCGTATTTCGACAAGTCGATCGGCATCTACGTGGGTTCGGAGGTCCGCATCCTCGGGGTTCCGGTAGGCAAGGTGGACTCGGTGACCCCGCAGGGCGATCAGGTCAAGGTCGTCATGCACGTGGACCGAAAATACGATGTGCCGGCCGATGCCAAGGCCGCACAGATTACGCCGTCGGTCGTCTCGGACCGCTATATCCAGCTCGCACCGGTCTACAAGGGCGGGCCGAAAATGGCGCGCGAGGCCACCATTCCGCGCGATCGCACCGCGACCCCGGTGGAGGTGGACCGGCTCTACCGCAGCATTCAGCAGCTCTCGGAGGCGCTGGGACCCAACGGCGCCAATAAGGACGGCGCGGTCAATCAGCTGGCGCGCACCGGTGCGGCGAATCTGTCCGGGAACGGTCCGGCGCTGGCCAACAGCCTGGCCCAGCTCTCGCATGCGGCGCAGTATCTGTCCAACGCTCGCGGCGACATCTTCGACACGATCAAGAATCTGCAGGTCTTCGTGCACACGCTGGCGGTCAACGATCAGCAGGTGCGCGAATTCAACTCGCAGCTGGCCGATTTGGCGAGTTTCCTGTCCGGGGAGCGTGCGAATCTCGGCCAGGCGTTGAATCTGCTGTCGGTGGCACTCGGGGACGTGGCGCGCTTCGTCAATGACAACCGGGATCTGGTGGCCCAGAACGCGTCGG
>JAFMQT010000480.1:0-1715 GCA_017354515.1 Nocardia sp.
TCGCCGCCGCCGGAGCTGCGGGGCGGGCGCTGGGCGTGGGCGCGCACGCCGCCGACGAGGACGCCGCCCGCGCCTGTGTCGAACAGACGGTCGGCGAATTCGGCGGTGTCGACATCCTGGTCAACAACGCCGCCACCAACCCCTACTTCGGGCCGACCGTCGGAATCGACCACGCCCGCTTCGCCAAGACCTTCGATGTCAATCTGTGGGCACCGATTCTGTGGACCTCACTGGTCACCACGGCGTGGATGGCTGAACACGGTGGTTCGGTCATCAATATCGCCTCGATCGGCGGGATGAGTCACGAGGCCAATATCGGTGTCTACAACGCCTCCAAGGCCGCATTGATCCATCTGACCGAACAGCTGGCACTGGAGTTGTCGCCGACGGTCCGGGTCAACGCGATCGCACCGGGGCTGGTGCGCACCCGCATGGCCGAAGCGCTGTGGCGCGACTACGAGCACGTCGTCGCTGCTGCTACCGCGCTGGACCGGATCGGGGAACCGACCGATATCGCTCCGGCTATCGCGTTCCTGGTCTCCGATGCCGCGAAATGGATCACCGGTCAGGTGCTGGCGATCGACGGTGGTCAGGTGCTCGGCAGCCCGGCCCTGTTCCGAATGGGAGTGCGTCAGTAGGAAAAGGGGTGCGTTTACACAACTGTGCCGAAAATTTTCCGGAGCCGATTCAGGGCCGAACGAGCCGGTTCAGCGTCCACGCGGCAATGGAATTTCCCGGGGTTTTGGGGCCGGGCGTTCGCTCCGCGAACAAACTACGCGGTAGTAGCGAACGCCCGGCAATTGCTTTGCGGGTGAATCGATTCGGGAATGGCCGAGACGGAAACCGGGCGCGTTCGGGCGATCTGGGTCAGAATGAGGTTCGGCCGAAGTCCGGCCGCAGGGGATATCGGCCATGCCGATAGATTGTGGGGAACAATCATGAAAGCTAAGAAGATCGCCGCGACCGCAATCCTGGCTGTGGGCGCCACCGCCGTCACATCCGGTGTGGTGCAGGCCCAACCGGCTACGGCGAATCCGGCCGCCGTCCGGAGCTCGGAACACGGTATCGGCTTCGTCAGTGCACCGACCTCCGACCATTCGGGGGTGGCGACCACACTCGATGCCGGATCCTTCGCTCTCGCGGGCAATTCGGTCACTATCCGTGATTCGGGCGGCCGGGTCGTGGCATCGGTTCCCCTGAGTTTGCGGGCCGCGGCCGGTACGGTCGGGCTCACCCCGCGCATCGGTAATGCCGGTCGCACACTGACATTGACCACGCAGTCGGTGGCAGCGCGCCGATCCATTGACAGTGCCGCCGAGACCGAAGCGCGCAAACAGCACAACGCGGGAATCGGCGCCCTGATCGGCCTGGGCATCGGCGCGGTGCTGGGCTTCTTCCTCGGTGGTGTCGGCGCGCTGGTCACAGCCCCGATCGGGGCGGGAATCGGTGCGCTGATCGGCTATTCGACACCCTGATCACATCGTCGTGAGCGCTGGGTCGCCGGGTGATCGCCGCACCCGGCCGGGCCCGGCTCACGCCTGCTCCGGCTCGGACTCGACGACACTTCGGGTCCGCGCCGGTGAGTCGCGCAGCACGGAGGCGAACGCGGCCACCAGGGCCAATGCCGCCGACACCGCGAACACCACGGTCAATCCTTGATGGAAGGGTCCGGAAATCATCGACGGGAAGAACTGCCCGCCGGTGAGCACCTGCCT
>JAFMQT010000480.1:1725-3668 GCA_017354515.1 Nocardia sp.
TGCCTCTGATCGGGTGACACCGCGCCCAGCGCACCGGACGGTTGCAGCAGTGTGCCAATCGGATTCACGCCGAGGATGGCCGCGAACAGCGAGGTCACCGGCGGCATCGAACCGACCTGTCCGGCCACCTGCGCCGAGACGCCGTGCTGCTGCAGACCCGCGGACAGGGTGTGCGGCAGTGCCGAGGACAGCCCCGTGATCAGTAGTGAGAAGAACACACCGATCGACAGCGCGGTGCCGGTGTTCTGGAATGTCGATCGCATGCCAGAGGCCACGCCGCGGTGTCCGGCCGGCACGCTGCCCATGATGGAGGACGAGTTCGGTGAACTGAACGCACCCATACCGACACCGTTGGCGGTGATCAGCACCGCGAAGGCCCAGTACGGGAAATCCACCGGCAGGAGCATCAATCCGAGGAAGCTCGCGGCGAATATGAGCGATCCGCCGGTGGCCAGACCACGGCTGCCGAAGCGATCGGACAGGGTTCCGGCGATCGGTCCCGCGATCAGGAAGCCGACTGTCAGGGGCAGGAGATAGATCCCCGCCCACAGCGGGGTGTCGTCGTAGTCGTAGCCGTGCAGCGGCAGCCATACCCCCTGCAGCCAGATGATCAGCATGAACTGCAGTCCGCCCTGCGCCAGCCGGGCGCAGAATCCGGCGATATTGGCGGCGGTGAAGGTGCGGTTGCCGAACAATTTCAGATCGAACATCGGCTCTAGCAGGCGCAATTCGACGATCACGAATACCGCCAGCATCACCGCGCCCAGTACGAACAGGCCGATCACTTGGGGGTTGGCCCAGCCCATCGCGTGGTCGCGGTACGGGTGGATGCCCTCGGTGATCGCGATCAGCAGCGCGCTGACCCCGACGGTGAAGCTGATGTTGCCCACCCAGTCCACCCGCGGCCGGGGCCCATTGCTGGTGCGGACATCGCGCAGATTTCGGTAGGCCCAGATGGTGCCGAAGATGCCGACGGGCACGTTCACCCAGAACACTGCCCGCCAGTCCCATAGGACGAGCACTCCACCGGCCACCAGGCCGATGAATTGTCCGGCTAGACCGGCTATCTGGTTGACCCCCAGCGCGAATCCGCGCCGGTCGGCGGGGAAGGCGTCGGTGAGGATGGCCGCGGAGTTGGCGGTGAGCATGGATCCGCCGAAGGCTTGCAACACCCGCCAGCCGATCAGCCATATCGCGGCGGCGCCACCGTGTAGTGGGTCGAACGAGAGCAGCAGCGAGGCGATGGTGAAGACCACGAACCCCGCGTTGTAGATGCGGACACGGCCGACCATATCCCCGAGCCGGCCCAGGGGCACTACCAGCACCGCTTGGACCAGCCGGTACCCCATGATCATCCACAGGAGGTAGCCGATGTTCGCCCCTTGGAGCGGATCCACGCCGATGCCTCGGAAGATCGCCGGCAGCGCGATCAACACGATCGAGCCGTCCACCGTGGCCATGAACATCGCTGCCGTGGTGTTGGCCAACGCGATCCACTCATAGCGCCGGTCCCGATCCGATCCCGCTCCCCCGGATGGGTCGGCGTCAGTCGAGGTGACCGCCATGGACCAGCCCTCCTCACTAGCTATGCAACATAACTATATAGTCGTTATGTTAGGTAACTACCTGTGGGCTGTCAACTGCCGCCCGGCGGGCGACCGGTGTCGGGGCAGTGCGTGACGTGGGCGGGTTCGGGTAGTTCGCTGAGCCGGTGCATGATGTCGGCGGCGCGCAGCAGCACCCGCTGTTCCTCGTCGTCGAGTTCGGCATCGATAGCGTGCTGTAGCCAGGCCAGCCGGCCCCGGCGTGCCTGCCGCACCACCTCGCGCCCGTCCGCGCTGATTACGATGAACGCCTTGCGGCCATCGGTCGGATCGCCACGTCGCTCGATCAGCCCGGCGGCCTCCAGTGACCGCAACGCCGTTGCGACATTGGACCGCGCC
>JAFMQT010000481.1 GCA_017354515.1 Nocardia sp.
TCCAACTCGCGCGGATGGGTGCACCATTCGGTGGCCGCGATCAGCAGGCCGGGCCGGCTCACCGCGATCGCCTCGGTCAGTGAGGGCACCAGCGATACCACCCGGCGCGCCGGGCTCGGTACCGTCACCGCGGTGCCCAGGTCGTCATGTGGCGTACCCGTACCGTCGCACATGGCGCCCAGGTTAGCCGTATCGGTCGAGGGCACGGTACAGATTCCGCAACTCGCGCAGCCCCGTCTCGGCGATCGCCTCGTCGGCACTGGTCATCCGCAGCGCCTGGCGCAGCGGCACCGGATCCAGATCCTCGTGGGCCGCCCGGAACCGCGGGGCCGGCAGCTCCGGGAGCACCACGTTCTCGCCGTAGATGTCATCGGAGACGGTCGGGCCGTCCTCCCGCGCCACCCCGCTGATCAGGGTGTCCAGATCCAGTCCGCGCAATGTCAGCATCAGCGACGGGGTTTCGTCCAGGCGTTCGGCGACGATGTAGCAGAGCGCGGCAACGTGTTTACACGGCCAGCCGTCATCCGGGCAGGTACAGGAGAAGTCGAGCTCAGCGGCGGTATTGGGCAGCAGCAGCGGTCCCAGTTCGGCCGGTAGCGCACCGGAGGCCAGTTGCGCGAGGGTGCCCGGCGCGGCACGCACCTGATCGAGCAGTTCGTCCAGGCGTTCGGCGCGCAACACCCGCAGGGTCAGGACGGAGGTGAACGGCCGCGGCTGACTACCCTGCACCTCGGCGGCTACCGCGCCGGATTCGATGTGGTAGCTGACCACCTGCCCGGAGCGGGCGTAGGTACGGCCGCGCGTCAGCCGCCCGGCATCGGCGACCTCCTCGATCGCCGCCAGGAATGCCCTGCCCCACCAGGTGGTGGCGAAAGCCCCCCGCCGACTGCGTGATTCGACACCACCGCGCACCGGCCGGCGCTTACCGTAGGCACTGAAATCGGGGCTCATTCACCCACCGCCTCGGCGCCGAGCGCGAACAGGTCGCGCAGTTCGTCGGTGCTGAGTTCGGTGATCCAATTCTCCCCGGAACCGACGGTCAGGTTCGCCAATTCCTGTTTGCCGGTGAGCATATCGTCGACCCGCTCCTCGATGGTGTCCACGCACACCAGCTTGCGGACCTGCACGTCGCGGCGCTGTCCGATGCGGAAGGCACGGTCGGTTGCCTGGTTCTCGACCGCCGGATTCCACCAGCGATCAAGGTGCACAACATGGTTGGCGGCGGTCAGATTCAGACCGGTACCACCGGCCTTGAGCGAGAGCACCATGATCGGCGGGCCGTCCGGATCGGCGAACCGCTCGACCATACTGTCGCGACGCTTCTTGGCGACGCCACCGTGCAGAAACGGGATTTTCGCGCCGAACCGTTCGGTCAGATACGGGGTGATCAGATCGCCGAATTCGCGGAACTGCGTGAACAGCAGGGCTCGCTCCCCCTCCGCGAGTACCGATTCGAGCACATCCTCGACCAGCGCCAGTTTTCCGGACCGATGACGTCCGCGCCGCAGCAGCGCCGAACCGTCGCCCAGATAGTGCGCGGGATGGTTGCACACCTGTTTGAGCCTGGTCAGGGCGGCCAGCACGGCCCCGCGCCGGGACATGTTCACGGCCCTCGAACCGCTCGCGCGCGAGGCCTTCAGCTGGGCGAGCATATCGTCGACCACCGCCTGGTACAGCGCCGCCTGTTCTGCGGTCAGGTTGGCGCGCACCGTCATCTCGAATTTCTCGGGCAGATCGCTGATCACCGACGGATCGGTCTTGACCCGGCGCAGCACGAACGGCCCGGTGACCGCGCGCAACCGGGTCACCGCGTTCTCGTCGTGCTCGCGCTCGATCGGCACCGCGAAGCGGGCGTGGAACTCCGAGGGCTTGCCCAGGATGTTCGGTGCCGCGAAGTCCAGTATCGACCGCAGTTCCTCGAGCCGGTTCTCCACCGGAGTTCCGGTGAGCGCCAGCCGATGCCGGGCCGGAACCGCCCGCGCGGCCCGGGCCTGGCGAGTGGCGGCGTTCTTGATGTGCTGGGCCTCGTCGAGCACCACCCGCTCCCAGGACTGCCGCCTCAACTCCTCGCCGTCGCGGGCCAGCAGTGCATACGTGGTCAGTACCAGATCCGAGTCTCGCACGGCGGCATCCAATTCCGGACCGGACAGCCGCGCGGCCCCATGGTGCACCAGCACCCGCAGCCCGGGGGCGAAGCGCTCGGTCTCACGCTGCCAGTTGCCCACCACCGACATCGGGCACACCAGCAGCGTGGGACCGGGATCACCAGTGGCCGTTTCCCTTTCGTGCAGCAACAGCGCGAGCACCTGAACCGTCTTGCCCAGCCCCATATCGTCGGCGAGGATCGCGCCGCAGTCCAGCCGGTTCATCGTCGCCAGCCAGGACAGGCCGCGCAGCTGATAGGGCCGCAGTTGCGCCTTCAATCCGGCGGGCGGGTCCACGGTTTCCGGATCGCGGGCGCCGTCGAACAGATCGCGCACCCATCCGGTGGCCGTGACCGACTCGATCGGGACCTGCCGCACCCCGGTCGCGGCCAGCTCACCGAGCAGCCCGGTCAGGGACGCGGCACGGTCTGTGGTCCGGCCCTCGAGATAGGCGGCCGCCGCGGCCAGACTGCGGTGGTCGGCCTGCACCCACTGCCCGCGCAACCGCACCAGATCCGATTTGGCCTCGATGAGCCGTTTCATCTCCTCCGGGGTGAGCACGGTCTCGCCCAGGGCCAATTCCCACCGATACGACACCAGCCCACTGAGCCCGACGGCCGATTCGGTGGCGGCCGGGGACTGTACCCGCAGTCGCATGGCGGGCGAGACGATGCGCCAGGCACGCGGCAGCATCAGCCGCACCCCCGCCGCATCAAGCGCCTCGGCGCCGTGCGCGACGAGTTCCTGGACCACCGGTGTCGGGAGCAGGAAGTCCATACCGTACGGGTCGCGCGGGACCTGCCGCAGCCGCGGGTAGGCCTCCACCGCGGCGGTCACCTTATCCCCCGCCAACCGCAGCAGCGCGGGATCACCCTGGATCGGAACCGGTTGTGGTGCTTCACCTTCCGAACGCAGGCAGACCTCCAGCCGCCACAGCGCGGCCACCGCCCGCGGATCGTCCTCGGGGTCGTCGTCGGGTTCGAGTAAGCGCAGTACCAGTTCGGGTTCGCCCACGGTCAGACTGGTCCGCCACTGTTCCAGGGCCGCGGCGACCCGATGCGATCCCGAGTCCAGGGGCGACTGCGCCACCAGCGCGGCCAGCATCGGGTGGACGGGTTCACGGATGCTGAGTTCGAGCCGGGTGAGCGGATCGGTCAGTTCGGCGACCAGATCCTCGAGAATCGCCGCGGCGGTGCGCTCATCGGGTACGCGCAGTGCGGGGGGCATGGCCGCGGCCGATTCGGCGAGCCAGGCCCGCTGACCGCGACCACCCAGCAGCCGCCAGCGCACCAACCACTCGCCGTCGGCGCGATGCAGTTCGGGCACGATCCGGCCGGCACGCACCCAGCGGCGTACCCCGCGCGCGATATGGGCCAGATATCGCAGATCGGCGGCCACCAACTCCTCGGGCAGTCGCTGAGTCAGGACCCGGGCCGCGGCCTCCGGAACCAGCGCGTGCCCGCGCACCTCACCGACCTGCGGCCCCTGCGGCCCGGGCAGCAGTACGCGG
>JAFMQT010000149.1 GCA_017354515.1 Nocardia sp.
TCCTTCAACCGCCCGTCCAGGGCAATACGATCATGGATCGCCCGGACTTACACGGTTGCCATGACACCCCCGGCCGAGACGGTGTGGCCGTGGGTCACGCAGGTCACGATCGCGCCGTACTCCTACGACTGGATCGATAATCTCGGCCGCCGCTCACCCCCTGCACTGATGGATCTGCCCGAGCCCCGGGTCGGTCAGCCGTTCACGACCGCGGCCGGGCGTCGGCTGGGACGGATCGTATCGGTGACCGCGGGGCGAGAACTGACCGGCACCATCATGGGTGCGTACATGTCGTATGTCCTTGTGCCCCAGGATCAATACACGACACGCCTGCTCCTGAAGGTCGTCATGGACACCAATCGCCCGGTCGCCCTCGCGGTTTCGCTCGGCGATCTGATCATGGCCCGCCGACAGCTACTGAACTGGAAGCACCTCGCCGAACACCACCGGCACTGAGGGCGCACAGTGCGGGGTCTACCGGCCGGAGCCAAGGATCGCGGCCGTCAGATCCCGGACCATGGCCCGCGAACGCTGCGGCGGCCGCTTACCGGCGATGAGATACGGCCGCACCACCGCCAACGGCAGATCGAACAGCGCGAAACGCGTCTGATCCCGGGGCAGACCGGTCCGCGTCGAGATCCGATCGACCAGGGACTTGATCTCCCGGGTTTGCTTGTCCTGCAACTCTTTCAGGGTTTGCGCCGATTCCGCGGACCAGGACTCGGGCGCGAACGCATGCGGTCCGGCCTGCAGCACCGCAGCCGCGGCGGGGTTCTCGCGACACCAGTCCACCATCCATTCACCGGCGCCGATCGCCGCCTCGACGCTCGGCTCGGGCCCGAGCGCACCCCAGTACCCCGCCTGAAAATCCCGCACCGTATACAGCCACACCGCCGCCAGCAATGCCGGACGATCCGGAAACCGGTGATACACCGACCCGCTCGGCGCCCCGACCGCCCGCGCCACCGCCGTCATCGTCAGCGCACGCACCCCACCGCCCGCGAACAACTCCACCGCGGCACTCACCAGCGCCTCGGTCGAATAGGTGGCACGTCGTCCCATGGTCATACAGCCTATGTTCAGCTGCGGCATGATCGGGATACGGCAGCGGTCGATGATTTCAATCGGGTCCACGGAGCGTTCACCAGCTACCTGGGCATCGAGTACGACGAGGTGAGCCCGGACCGGGTCGTGGCGCACTGGCGGGCCGATCCACGGTTGCATCAGCGACACGGCATCGTGCACGGCGGCGTGATGTGTTCGGTGGTGGAATCGCTCGCCAGCGTGGGCCCACAGGTCTGGTTCGGTGATCGCGGTCGGGTGGTCGGCGTCAGCAACAGCACCGACTTCTACCGTCCCGTGCGCGAAACCGATGTGCGTTCGGTGGCGACCCCGGTGCATCGAGGCCGCCTGCAGCAGGTGTGGGTGGTGGAGATCCGCGACGACCAGGATGAGCTCGTCGCTCGCGGGCAGGTCCGCCTCCAGAATCTGCCGGCCGACCCCGCCACCTGAGGCCACGATCACGTACGCCCGAACCGGTATCTGTCGGTGCCCACGGGCATACTGCCGCCATGGTGTTCACGAATCGGATCGAGATCCGGGTCTCGGATCTGGACATGCAGGGCCATGTCACCGGAGCCGCGTATCACCAGTACGCGGACCACTCCCGGTTCGCGTACGTACAAGCCGCGGGGATCTCGGTGCCCGAGATGCTCGCAGCCGGGTTCGGGCCGGTCAACCTGGAGACGACCCTGCGCTTTCAGCGTGAGCTGCGGGGTGGCGACTACGTCGACATCTCCTGCGCATGGGTGTGGGGTTCGGGCAAGACCTATCGCGTCGAGCACGTCCTGACCCGCCCCGACGGTGAGATCGCCGCGACCGTCGGGCACGTCAGCGGATTGCTCGATCTCGGGTCCCGCCGCCTGGTGACCGATCCGGCCCGGCAGTGGCGGGCGCTTGCCCGCCACCCTGAACTTCTATGCCTCACGTGACGGTGCGGATTACCCGAGACCACGCCCCGGCGACCTTGGCGAACTGGTCGCCGCGCATTCGGGGTCCGGGTGCGGTTGAGGTAGGCAAAACGCCAATAGCCAGCGCCTTGCACACACTGCGTCCCGACCGTGCTGCCGAAAACCGTCAATCCTAACTGTCGCAAACCGTTAATCAAGCTGTCGCAAATCGTCAACGCAACGTGTCGCAAACCGTCAGTCCGGACTACAATCAAACCTTATGTCGCCCGGAAATCTGCGGCCCAGGCATGCCGCCGAAGCGGTCCGCGATGCGCTGGCCGACACCCGTGTCGTACTCGTCAACGGAGCCCGGCAGTGCGGTAAGAGCACTCTGGTGCGGACCGTCGCCGGCGGCGGAACCGCCACCTGGCGCGATCTCGACCGGCCCGACGATCGGCAGGCCGCCGTCGCTGATCCGGTCGGATTCGTGGAGGGCCATGACCTGATGGTCGTCGACGAAATCCAACGTGTGCCCGATCTGCTGCTGCCGATCAAGGCGGCGGTGGACGCCGACCAACGCCCCGGACGTTTCCTGCTCACCGGATCATCACGTCTACTCGGCCTTCGGAACCTGCCGGACACATTACCCGGACGGATGGAAACGATCGAGCTATGGCCCTTTTCGCAAGGCGAAATCGATGGCGCGCCAGACGGGTTCATCGACGCGGTCTTCCGGGAGGGCCCGGCCGCCGGGGCCGACTCACAGATCAGTCGAACCGAATATTCCGACAGGATTGTGCGCGGGGGTTTTCCGGAAGCAGTGGCACGTTCGGACCCACGCCGCAGGGGACGGTTTCTCGACAACTACGTCCAGAATCTGATCGAACGCGATGTACGGCAGTTGTCCGAAATCGAGCGTGCACCACAGCTTTCCACCATGATCCGGATGCTCGCCGGCCGGTCAGCGACCCTGGTCAGCAGTAGCGCACTGGCGGGCGAACTCGAGCTCGCACGCGGAACTATCCAGCGTTATCTGCACCTGCTCGAAGAGATCTTCTTGGTGAAGCGGATTCCGGGCTGGTCACGAAATATCGGCACACGATTGACGTTGGCGCCTAAGCTCGTCTTCGTCGATTCGGGCATCGCGGCCCGGATGCTCGCCGCCGACGCACACACCCTCCGCCGCCCCGGCGGTCCGTTCGGCATTCTGCTGGAAGGATTCGTCATCTCCGAGCTGGTCCGCCAGCAGTCCTGGTGCGAGACCCTGGTCGAGTTGTACCACTACCGCGACCAGAACAAGGTCGAGGTGGACGTCGTCCTCGAGGACCGTCGCGGCGGGGTGGTAGGTATCGAGGTCAAAGCGGCATCCACCGTGAAGACCGAGGACTTCCGCGGGCTGCGGAAGCTCGAACAAAAGCTCGGCGACGAATTCATAGCAGGCATCGTCCTGTACACAGGCGGCCACACCTTGCCATTCGGGCCGAAAATGCGTGCGATGCCGGTCAGTTCACTCTGGCAGCTGAGTTGAGCCTCGGTCACTGGTGTCCCATAGGTGCCGTCACACGCTGGCCGCCGCAAGCATCAGATCAATTGAGTCTGCGTCAGAATGGAAGCGTCAGGACAGTGACGGTGCGGATTACGTTCGAGTGCTGACTTCTTGGCGGGTTGACACTTGTAGATCTTGCCCGAATCGTCGCGCGGCAACTCATCGACTATTCGGATCTGCTGGGGCACTTTGTAATTGGCCAATTGCGACCGCAGAGCGGTGCGGATCTGCTGTTCGCTGATCGCGGCGGCTGGGCGCGGCACCAGGTATGCGGCGACCACTTCGCCGAGGTCGCCCGCATCGGGGATGCCGAGGACCGCGGCGTCCTCGATGTCATCGATGCCCAGGAGGGCGTTTTCGATTTCGGCGGGGTAGATGTTGACGCCGCCGGAGATGATCACCTCGCTGGAGCGACCGGTCAGATACAGATAGCCGTCCTCATCCAGGTGCCCCAGGTCCCCCGCCCAGAACATGCCCGGAACACATTCGGGGTCCGGGGTGCGGTTGAGGTACGTGAACGACGGCCAATAGTCGGCGCCGCGCACATAGACCCGGCCGGTGCTGCCGGTGGGCTGCCGATCGCCGCGCTCATCGGCGATCACCACCGCGGCGCCGTCCACGGGCCGGCCCACACTCCCCGGGTGATCGAGCCATTCCGAGCCGCTGATCCACGTGATGGAGCCGGTTTCGGTGCAGCCGTAGAACTCCCACAGCACCGAGCCGAACCAGTCGATGGCCGCCCGTTTGATCGCCGGTGGGCACGGCGCCGCAGAATGGATGAGGTGGGTGAGGCTGGAAGTGTCATAGCGCGCCCGTACCTCGACCGGGAGCGAGAGCAGCCGCGACAGCATCGTCGGCACCACCTTGGCCTGCTGGATGCGGCCGCGATCGATATGGCGCAGAAACGATTCCGCGTCGAACCGGGGCATGATCGTGATGTTGGTCCCCATCCGCAAGGCGAGTACGGTGACCGCGTTCGGGCTGGTGTGATACAGCGGCCCGGCCACCAGCATCCGCCCGCCGGACGTCAGGCCCATCCGCTGGGCCGACCCGCCGGCGATCGCCAGCAGCTGCTCGGCTGTCATGCGTTCGCGCTGAACGCCTTTCGGCGCTCCGGTGGTTCCGGAAGAGTAGATCAGGCCCATCGAATCGGCGACAGCGCCCTCGATATACTCCAGCGGTTCGGCGCGCCGATCGATCCATTCCTGCGCAAGCGGATGGCGGCCGGTGGGTCGCGCCAGCTCGGCTGACAGGTTCGCTTCATCCAAAAGCTCAGGCGGCATGTCGATTTCGAGGATCTGCGGTGCTTGCGCGGCCTCGACGACGGGGACGAACTCGGTGTGCGCGATGACCAGCCGTGCACCACTGTCGACCAGGACATGACCGACCTCCGCCGGTTTCCAGCGCGTGTTGATCGGCACGGGGTTGGCTCCGGCCGAGGCGATGGCCAGCGAGATCTCCAGGAACTCGATGTCGTTGCGAGCCATCAACGCGATCCGGTCGCCGCGACCGAATCCGGCCTCGGCGAGGGCCGCGGCCAGCCGCCCGGCGCGCGAATGAGCCTGCGAATGCGGGCGGATCCGGCCGGCGCACGTGATGGTCGGTTCGCTCGCGGGGGCGGGCCCAGATGAATCCGTCATGGGCCCAGTGTGCCGCACATCCGGTTATCCGGCGTCGAGGCCGAAGAACTCCGCGATCACATCGACCGCATTGATTGCCCTGGTGGGCGGACCGAACAGCAGACGGGTCCCGTTCGACACACCCGGGATCTGGTGGCCGCCGTCGACGATGGTGTAAAACGTCACCGGCGCACATCCGGACTGCCGGTAATCGGTTCTGCACACCCGGGCGCCCGGTACCGTCTCGGGCGGGGAAAGCCAGCGGTGCGCCGGTGGTGTCCCAATCCCGTTGCGCCGGGCGAAGTATGCCGCGGTGCGCGCCGCGCTCAGATGTTGTCCCTTGGGGAACATGCCGCGAAAGCCCACGTAACCGCCGGCGAAAGGGGCGAGCGGATCGGCGGTTCCGTGCATGGAGAGTACGGGTATCGGATTGCCCGCGCCCGAGCGGACCCTCAGGTTGTGGGGCGCGGGCTGGTTGGCCGAGACGATCGCGGCGGCGGTCAGCAGATCCGGGTCGTCGTGGATGACGCGTATGGCCATCTGGCCGCCGAGTGAGAAACCGATCGCGTAGACGCGGTCGCCAACGAGCCCGAGCGTCGTCGCGACATCGGCGACCACGGCGCGCAGGAAGCCGACGTCGTCGATCTGCGCGACATCGCGGCCGAGCATCCGCGCTTTCCGGGCGCCGTTCCATTCCCGGTGCAGCGCATCGGGATACACGACGATGTTCCCGCCCAGACCCAGGCGGTCGAACCCGCCGTCGCTGAACTTACGGATCGAGTCCCCCGTCTGCAGCGTACCGTGCAAAACCAGCACTACCGCGGCTCCGGAGTCCGGTTCGGCCGGGCGCACGAGGGTATAGGTGCGCCGCCGCCGGCCGTGGAACAGTGATCTCCGATCCAGGACCAGGCGCGTTGAGTTCTGCACGGCTGCCGATCTCACCGTGTCACGCGCGCCGGGGGTGTGAACTGCTGTGATTGCACGTGCACTAGACTAGCGGCCCGCTCACAGCGATGCGGGGCTGCCTGGGTGAAGAAGGCGTGCAGGTGAGAACCAGTGTGGTACTTGGTCGATGCGGATGATCCGACACGGGTCATCCGCTACCTGCCGGAGGTGGGGCTGGCTCGCGAACGGTCGCTGCATCGGGCAATACGTCCGAGTTCGTTGGCGGCGCTGGCCAACACGGTCATCCGGACAGTCGTCGAGTCCGGCGGACGACACCGATCGCGCATCGCGGTCCGCGGTGAAACGTATACGGTCGCAGCGATTCCGGTTGCAGGACCCGGTGATCGGCCGCTGGCGGTGCAGGTGTGGGTCGCCGCGACGGATGCTCCCCACGAACCGCCACCAAGTGTGGATGCCTTTCTCTGGGACAGCAGGCAGTGGACTCTCATGTCCAGCGGCGCCGGCGGAGCCGTTCTGCCGAAGGGATATCCGATGCTGCACGGCGCCTGGTTCCTCGGCCGCATCATCGAATGCGAGGACCGCGACAAGCTCATCACCGTAGCCCTGGACGCCGAACCCGGAGCCGGCTGGGACGGGCCGATGCGGGTACTGAGCGCCGACGACACGCACACCACGCGCGTATTCGGCTACTTCCGCTGCCGCTCACGGCAGCAGTTGTCCGGGCTGCTGCTACAGACCGAGCGAGGCCGCGATCCGGGCATCGTGCTGCCCACCTACCGCAATGATGCCGCGGCTGCCCTGCGGCCCATGGCTGCCACTAACGGAAAGGGACCCGATCAAATGAATTCCGGTCCAGCAGCTCGGTATGGCAACCGTCACACATCAATTCGATCCGGTACAGGTGACCGGCCGGGCGGGCCCGTCGGAAGTAGATCGTGGTGGTGTTCTCGTGCGGATTGACGCCGCCACCGTCACGGACCATCCCGTGCGCCGACAGTGCCTGACACATCCGATCGAGTTGCGTGGCGGACATATCGGTCGCGAAGGCGATATGGCTCTCGCGCTCGTGGACTCTTTCCTCGGCGGCGGCGCGGGGCAGCCGGCTCGGCGCGAGGAAGATCTCCAATTCCCGGGTGCTCTTGTCCGCTATGACCGTCCGAGCGTGCACGATCCGCACCGACGGCGGCTCGGCCAGGTGATATCGGGCCTGCAACCGGTCGCGCACCACTGTGCTCGGCACCGGGCCGGTGCAGACGAATCCGCGAGTGGCCAATGCCGATACCAGATCTCGCTCATCGTCGGCGAAGATCAGCAGCGCGGCATGGGCGAAATCGCACTGCTCGATCAGAAGCCGAGCAACCTGCTCGGGAACGACCTGTTCGGCGATCCGCAACGGATCGGCTTCCAGAACCAACGCCGCCAAGCGGTCGATCCGCTCGAGATCCCGCACGTGTAGAACCACTGCTCATAACTCTCTCGACATCCGGATGTCACGAAACCGAACCCGGAAATATCCGCAGAGTTGTTCCGCCACATACACTCCAGTGAGCAAATACGCCGTTGTGGCCCGAGTCTTACACAGCAACGCTCGAGCATCGAGCGCAGAGGAGCCGATCCCGAAGAATTAATCCACCGGTCGCGAATCGCACACCCGATCACTACCCGCACGATCCGGTACGCGAATTGTCGACGCAGCGACAATCACGGCGACACCGATGAGAAGTCCGCACACGCCCGCAACGAACGTCCACAACGACGAGGTCGACAGCACGAACCCGCCGGCGCCCATCCCGATGGGAACACCAACGGAGTTGACGAACCCCTCGACAGCGACGAATCGAGCGAGGTCGGCGGATTCCAGCGACCGCTGCAGGGAGGCTTGCCAGACTATGCCGCCTATCGAGTTCGCAATTCCGGCCACGATGCACGCGGTGCACAGAATCCACATTCCCACCGCGCTCGGCAGGACCGTATAGCCGGCGAGACCGGCGGCCTCCCCGGAAAAGGCGACGCCGAGCAGGATCGACATCGGCGACCACGACAGCCGGCGAAGCCCGGCGAGAATCGACACCGATCCGATCAGGCTCGCCGCGGCCATCGCCGTTGCCAATACCGCCCATGACTGGTTACCGGAATGCCTGATGGTGAGCACCGGACCTGCCACCGAAACCACACCGATGGTGAACGACACCAGGAACCACAGTGCCGTCGACCATCCCAACCACCGATGTCGCCGAATCGATGACCACGCGGAAGACTCCCCACCGACAATCCCGCTGTCGCCCCACTCGGCGGATTCGGCGACCTCGCGCCGTGGCGAGTACACCAGCCTGCGGGCGTAGGCCAACGCCACGACATTCGCGAGGAAGGTGAGTCCGTCCAATATCAGGATCGCCGTAAATCCGATTGTCGCCATGGCGATTGCGGCAAGTGCTGGTCCGACGAGAACGCTGACATCGAGGTTGACAGCGAGAACCGCGTTGGCCTTCTCCAGCCCGGCATCATCCACTATTCGGGGGATGATCGACCACATCGCGGGGCCGTAGCAGGCCGATGCCGCGCCGTATAGGGCCGCGGATGCACACATGACCAGCAGCCCATGCTGACTCGTCACCGTTATGGCGACCGCAAGTCCGATTTGTGCGGCCGATCGCGCGATATCGGAACCGATCATCACCAGGAACGTGTCGCGGCGGGCCGCCAGTCTTCCGGCGATCGGGACGCACGTGAATCGCGCGACCCACAATGACAGCAGTACCGCGGTCAACGCACCCGGAGAATTAAGTGCACGCACGATCTCCAGCGAAAAGGCCACCGGGATCAGGCCATCGGTGAGTGCCGAGCAGACCGCACCAAGATACACACTCCGGAACGCACTGTGCCGGAATACATTCCGCAGGGCGCCGGCGGGCGGTCCGGGGGAACCCTGGTGCGACATCGATTACCGGGTTCGGTGTCGATCGGGCGACCGCGGGCGATCGGGAGGCGGCAACAGCGCGTAGGACATGACGATCACGAACTACGTCCGCAGTATTACCACGGCAGTTGTATTTCGTTGTCTCATAATCGATTCCGTTGATGTCGGAGCCGTCGCGCATGGGCTTGATGGCGTCTGCGCCACGCACAGGCGGCCAAGGCGTGGGTGAGGGTGCGGGC